>NC_016941.1:613952-920928 GCF_000236925.1 Staphylococcus argenteus
GGGAAAATATTTATCAAGCATTTGATTTAACTCCATTTGATACCATAAAAGTTGTGATATTAGGCCAGGATCCATATCATGGTCCAAACCAAGCACATGGATTAGCATTTTCAGTGCAACCTAATGCTAAATTTCCACCTTCATTACGTAATATGTATAAAGAGTTAGCTGATGATATTGGATGTGTCAGAAAAACACCACATTTGCAAGATTGGGCACGAGAGGGCGTTCTGTTATTAAATACTGTTTTAACTGTGAGACAGGGTGAAGCTAATTCGCATCGTGATATTGGTTGGGAAACATTTACCGATGAAATCATAAAAGCTGTCTCGCAATATAAGGAACATGTAGTATTTATTTTATGGGGAAAACCCGCGCAGCAAAAAATAAAACTAATTGATACATCAAAACATTGTATTATAAAATCAGTGCATCCAAGTCCGCTCTCAGCATATAGAGGATTCTTTGGATCAAAACCGTATTCCAAAGCGAATGCGTATCTTGAATCAGTAGGTAAAACACCAATCAAATGGTGTGAAAGTGAGGCATAGATGGTGAATAAAGAAACATTAATAGCACGAATTGAACAAGAACTAGTACAAGCCGAGCAGGCGCAACATGACCATGATTTTGAAAAACATATGTATGCCATACATATATTAACATCTTTTTATGCTTCAACTTCAAATACAGCATATATTGATGAACGACCATTGAATCATCGTATTGACAACCAAAATCAAGTGTCACAATCACAAATAACACAACCAACGCATCAAGTAACTGCTGCTGAAATAGAAGCGATGGGTGGTAAGGTGAGTGCGCAACAATCCCAAAGTAGGCCGTATACACAAACTACAACACAACAGCAAAGATTAACAACTGATGATGAAATCGGTAACGGTGAATCAATTTTTGATTTTTAAAAAGCAGTGATGAACTTTGTTTATTTAAACGATTTTAAATCTGAATGTTAATAATTAAGTTACATTCATATATTTAATATATACTGAATTATTCAAGGAGAGGTAACGATGAAATTATTTATTATTTTAGGTGCATTAAACGCTATGATGGCAGTTGGAACAGGTGCATTTGGTGCACATGGTTTACAAGGTAAAGTAAGTGACCACTATTTATCAGTATGGGAAAAAGCAACGACATATCAAATGTATCATGGGTTAGCATTATTGATTTTAGGTGTGATTAGTGGCACAACATCTATCAATGTTAATTGGGCAGGTTGGTTAATATTTGCCGGTATTATTTTCTTTAGTGGTTCATTATACATTTTAGTATTAACACAAATTAAAATATTAGGTGCCATTACGCCAATTGGTGGTGTGTTATTCATTATTGGATGGATCATGCTCATCATTGCGACATTCAAATTTGCTGGTTAAATTTTAAAATTTTAGAGTACCTATGTAACTAAACATTAAATTTTTAATAAAAATAATCAAGAAAAAGAGTTACAAACTCATCTTTTGGGTATAGAATACCTTCGAGGTGAGTTTTTATTTATGGAAAAAAAGAATAAGCAAATAGATAGAGGCGATTTAAAACAAAACCTATCTGAAAAATTTGTATGGGCTATTGCATATGGTTCATGTATTGGATGGGGCGCATTCATCTTACCAGGAGACTGGATTAAGCAATCAGGTCCGATTGCAGCATCAATTGGCATTATTATTGGTGCATTGTTAATGATATTAATTGCGGTAAGTTATGGCGCATTAGTAGAAAGATTTCCAGTATCAGGGGGCGCATTTGCCTTTAGTTTCTTAAGTTTTGGCAGATATGTGAGTTTCTTCTCATCATGGTTTTTAACTTTTGGTTATGTATGTGTAGTTGCTTTAAATGCGACCGCATTCAGTTTATTAGTTAAATTCTTATTGCCAGACGTCTTAAATAACGGAAAATTATACACTATTGCAGGTTGGGACGTTTATATAACGGAAATCATTATTGCTACTGTGTTGTTACTCGTATTTATGCTAGTGACAATTCGTGGTGCGAGTGTATCAGGATCATTACAATATTACTTCTGTGTGGCGATGGTTATCGTCGTATTATTAATGTTCTTTGGTTCATTTTTCGGTAATAATTTTGCTCTTGAAAATTTACAACCTTTAGCTGAACCTAACAAAGGATGGTTTGTATCCATTATCGTTATTGTATCTGTCGCTCCATGGGCGTATGTTGGATTTGATAATATACCTCAAACAGCGGAAGAGTTTAACTTTGCACCGAATAAGACATTTAAGCTTATCGTATATAGTTTATTAGCAGCGTCATTAACGTATGTTGTAATGATTCTATATACTGGTTGGTTATCAACAAACCATCAAAGTTTAAATGGGCAATTGTGGTTAACTGGTGCAGTTACACAAACAGCTTTTGGTTATATTGGATTAGGTATACTAGCTATTGCAATTATGATGGGTATATTTACAGGTTTAAATGGTTTCTTAATGAGTTCAAGTCGTTTGCTATTTTCAATGGGGCGTTCAGGCATTATGCCAACAATGTTCAGTAAATTACATAGTAAATACAAAACGCCTTATGTTGCCATCATTTTCTTAGTAGGCGTGTCATTAATTGCACCTTGGTTAGGAAGAACAGCATTGACATGGATAGTTAATATGTCTTCTACAGGCGTATCAATTGCTTACTTTATTACATGTTTGTCTGCTGCTAAATTATTTAGTTATAACAAACAAAGTAATACGTATGCACCTGTATATAAAACGTTTGCCATTATAGGCTCAGTTGTATCATTCATTTTCTTAGCATTGTTATTAGTACCAGGATCACCAGCAGCGTTGACGGCACCATCTTATATTGCATTAATTGGATGGTTAATCATTGGATTAATATTCTTTATAATTCGATATCCTAAGTTGAAAAATATGGACAATGATGAATTGAGCCGTTTAATTTTAAATAAAAGTGAAAATGAAGTTGATGATATGATTGAAGAACCTGAAAAAGAAATAACTAAATAATAAAAGAATCGCACAATATACCTTCTTAATTTGGAGGGATATCGTGCGATTTTTTGTATTGTAAAATTGGCATTTAAGACGAGATGGTTAAACCATATTATAATTGCTAAAAGTTAGGGTTAAGCCATGTTCAACAACATCTATAATCTTTTGAAAGATTTCACGAACCCTGAAACAATTAATTTGGAAATTTGGTCTGCAAATAATAAGCCTAGTGCAATGGCGCCCGCAATAAGTGTTACTTCTAACATTGTATTGATTGCTGTGCTGAAATTTAATAAGACTAAATTTTTTGTAGCATCGTATGCTAAACCACCTGGTACTAATGGAATGATTCCAGTTACCATAAAAATGATGGCAGGTTCTTTTTGTTTCCGAGCCATATAATGACTTAACAATCCTAATGCTAAACTGCCAAAGAAACTAGAATATATTGTGTGTACATTTAAACCGTTGAAAAACAGTATGTAAACCATCCATCCACACGTACCAACGAAGCCACAAGATAAATATAATTTTCTAGGTGCATCGAATATGACACAGAAGAACGTTGATGCTAAAAAGCTAAAGATAAAGTTTAATATCCAAAACATAGTCATGATACTCCTATACTAAAATTAATACGCTACCAACGCCAGCACCGATGCCAAACGCAGTAACCAATGCTTCTAATGATTTCGTTGTGAACATCAACATGTGTCCACCAAATAAATCTTGAATTGCATTTGTTATTAATACACCAGGGACAATAGGCATAACCGCTGCAATGATAATTGTTGCCAAGTCACCTGTTGGAATAAGTGTATGTCCAATAACAGCGATAATCCCAATTACTAAGGATCCTATGAATTCTGGGATGAACTGTGCGTGTAACTTACGATCTAGAATTTCAGTGACTAAGTATCCTAGACTACCTGCTAATATTGCAGTTAAGACATCTATCAATCTGCCACCTTGTAAATATAAGAAACTCATTGCAATCATTGCTGCAGCAAAACCTTTAAAAGGAAGACTGCTGTCTCTCTTAGCTACATATATTTTTTCGAGCTGTAATTTTGCTTCTTCTAATGTAATTTCATTATTTGTAATTTGGCGTGAAATTTTATTCGCCTGTGATATTTTAATTAAGTTAGTATCCCGAGAAGTAATTCTAAAAATTCTCGGAAACGATTCCGAATGTAGTGTAAACTGGATGACAGTATTTGTAACAAAACTGTTACTTTCACTGTAGCCAAGTTTTTTTGCAATACGTGTCATTGTATCTTCCACACGTGTACCTTCTGCACCAGATTCTAATAATATGCGGGCAGCGAGCATCACAACATCTTTTATTAATACTTCTTGTTTATATTCTTCTGAATTTATATCCATGTCATCACCATTGTTTTAAGAATTAATACTCATTATAGTTTATACACTATAAAATAACCATATGAGCTATTGAAAAGTTGATTTTGATTTTAAAAAACTAATATATGATACTATTATAATAATAATCATCGGAAATCTTTGTAGACGAAATTCTCTTAAATGATAAAAAGGAAAATTTATTGAAAAAAATCTGACAAAAATATGTTTCAAATATTTCAAATAGGTTAAAATAATATTAGTTAACCATTACAAAAATTGTATAGAGTAGCGACTGTATAATTTCTATTGAGGTTAACGTTTATATGTAGTGATAGTAGTTAAAGTTCTCCCAAGGAAGACTACTCGGGTACACTTTGCTATGTGCAAAGTGTACCTTGTTATTGATAATACAATAGCACATTATTAGAAGTTCAAACATAAAGATTTCAACTATTTACTAAATCACATCTTATGTATACGGGAATATACTGAAGATAAACGAAAAATTCCAAGCCTATTCATTTAAGCTTGGAATTTTTTATTAACTTATAGTCATTATTGTATGTTATGAAATCGCAAAGAATTGGTTAAATTCGTCTGCATTTAAAATATGACCTACGAAGAAACTTCCGAAATCACCATAGCGTGCTGTTGTTTCATCAAAACGCATTTCATATACAATTTTTTTGAATTGTAACACATCATCGGAGAACAATGTTACACCCCATTCGAAATCGTCGAAACCAACAGAACCTGTGATAAATTGTTTGATTTTACCAGCATATTTTCGACCAATCATACCATGGTCATACATTAATTTTTGACGTTCTTCCATAGTTAACATATACCAGTTGTAAGTTTCGTTACGACGTTTGTTCATCGGATAGAAACATATATAATCAGAATGTGGTAGTTCAGGATAAAGTCTAGCTTTTACATGTGGATTCTCGTATGGATCTTCATCTGATTTACCAGCTAAATAATTACTCAATTCAATTACAGATACATATGAATAAGTTGGGATTAAGAAGTCGGCAATTCGTAATTTATTAAATTCATTTTCAATATGGTTTAATGTTTTCATTTCTGGACGTAGGAACCATAATAATAGATCTGCTTTTTGTCCAGTTATATTATAAATTGCTTGATCACCAGCATTTGATGACCTTACAGTTGCTGTATTTTCTAAAAATGACTGCAATTCAGCGACAAGTGCATCACGTTCATCCTTTGGTACTAGGCGTAATGATGCCCAATCAACTGCATAAAATAAGTGTAGACTATACCAACCATCTAAAGTTTCGGCTGCTTGACTCATGTGAATCGCTCCTTTTCAAAAATCATCAGTTCTTTATAAATTTTATCATAAACAATAGTATGAACGATAAAATAATGATTACAAAATGGTGACTTGGCATTATAAAATAAAATGGCGTATAATTATACCGTGAATTATTAATAAAACATCAATCAAGGAGGATATTATGGCTGATTTATTAAATGTATTAAAAGACAAACTTTCTGGTAAAAACGTTAAAATCGTGTTACCTGAAGGAGAGGACGAACGTGTTCTGACTGCAGCAACACAATTGCAACAAACAGATTACGTAACACCAATCGTGTTGGGTGATGTAGAAAAGGTTCAATCTCTAGCACAAAAACTAAACCTTGATATTACTAATATTGAGTTGATTAACCCTGCAACAAGTGAGTTAAAAGCTGAATTAGTTCAATCATTTGTTGAACGTCGTAAAGGTAAAGCTACTGAAGAACAAGCGCAAGAATTACTAAATAATGTAAATTACTTCGGAACGATGTTAGTATATGCCGGTAAAGCTGATGGCTTAGTAAGTGGTGCAGCACATTCAACTGGTGATACTGTACGTCCAGCTTTACAAATCATCAAAACGAAACCAGGTGTATCAAGAACATCAGGTATCTTCTTTATGATTAAAGGTGATGAACAATACATCTTTGGTGATTGTGCAATCAATCCAGAACTTGATTCACAAGGACTTGCAGAAATTGCAGTAGAAAGTGCTAAATCAGCATTAAGCTTTGGTATGGATCCAAAAGTTGCAATGTTAAGCTTTTCAACAAAAGGGTCTGCTAAGTCAGACGATGTAACTAAAGTTCAAGAAGCTGTCAAATTAGCTCAACAAAAAGCGGAAGAAGAAAAATTAGATGCAATCATTGATGGTGAATTCCAATTTGATGCTGCGATTGTCCCAGGTGTTGCTGAGAAAAAAGCACCAGGTGCTAAATTACAAGGTAATGCAAATGTCTTTGTATTCCCAAGTTTAGAAGCTGGTAATATCGGATATAAAATTGCACAACGTTTAGGCGGATATGATGCAGTTGGTCCGGTATTACAAGGTTTAAATTCTCCAGTAAATGACTTATCACGTGGCTGTTCAATTGAAGATGTATACAATCTATCAATTATAACAGCAGCGCAAGCTTTACAATAACGATGGATTTAGCAAGTAAATATTTTAATGGTGTCAATTGGCGATACATCGACCATTCTTCCGGATTAGAACCTATGCAATCTTTTGCATTTGATGATACATTTTGTGAAAGTGTAGGAAAAGATTTATCGGATAATGTTGTTCGCACTTGGGTACATCAACATACAGTTATATTGGGTATTCATGATTCGAGATTGCCGTTTTTAAAAGATGGCATTGATTATTTGACGAATGAAATTGGATATAATGCCATTGTTAGAAATTCTGGTGGCTTAGGAGTTGTCCTCGATCAAGGTGTATTAAATATTTCACTTATGTTTAAAGGGCAGACAGAGACAACTATAGATGAAGCATTTACTGTGATGTATTTATTAATTAGTAAAATGTTTGAAGATGAGAACATTGATATTGATACGATGGAAATTGAACATTCATATTGCCCAGGAAAATTCGACTTAAGTATCGATGGTAAAAAATTTGCTGGTATATCACAACGAAGAGTTAGAGGCGGTATTGCTGTACAAATTTATCTCTGTGTTGAAGGTTCAGGTTCAGAACGTGCACTGATGATGCAAACATTTTATGAACATGCTTTAAAAGGTGAAGTGACCAAATTTAAGTATCCTGAAATTGAACCATCATGTATGGCATCTTTGGAAACATTACTAAATAAAAAAATTACAGTTCAAGATGTTATGTTTTCATTACTTTATGCAATCAAAGATCTTGGCGGTTTATTAAATATGACACCTGTAACGAATGAAGAGTGGCAAAGATTTGATAAATATTTCGATAAAATGATCGATAGAAATAAAAAAATGACAGACAATATGCAGTAGTCTCGATAAATAACAGTCCCTTTCATATAAATGTTTGGGGCTGTTATTTTTCATATTAAACATAAAAGAGTTAATGGAATTAATTTTAAAATGAAACGTCATTCAATTGAAAGTAATGATATGATTGAAATGATAATATTTTAAATTAAATTTTTAACTTGTGACATTAAATGTGCTGAGAAATGGGTATAAAGAATGAATGCGAATAGTTAGGTAATCATACTATATATTGAAATGTTCTAATACTTTAGTAGTAAATCTATATATTCCAATAATTATTTGTAGTATTATAGTTAGGGTGGAAAATTATAAATTGTAGGGCTATTTTATAAAAATATAACAATCTGAGATATCACTTGATAAGATATAAACTTTGAAGTTATTGAAAGTTAGATTTATACTAATCAAGTTAAATCAATTATGAACTGAAAATAAAGTTTTATACATAGTAATAATAATGCAAGCAAAAGACTGTAAAATACAATAAACGCATTTGCGTAAACAACTTAGAATATGACGTCTTTTACTATTAAAAAATAATGATTCAAGTATAGGATAAATATAAAAGGTGATATTGACATGACAAGAAAAGGATATGGGGAATCGACAGGAAAGATTATTTTAATAGGGGAACATGCTGTTACGTTTGGAGAGCCGGCGATTGCAGTACCGTTTAACGCAGGCAAAATTAAAGTTTTAATAGAAGCGTTAGAGAGCGGGAACTATTCGTCTATTAAAAGTGATGTCTACGATGGTATGTTATATGATGCGCCTGAACATCTTAAGTCTTTGGTGAACCGTTTTGTAGAATTAAATAATATTACAGAGCCACTAGCAGTGACGATTCAAACAAATTTACCACCATCACGTGGATTAGGATCAAGTGCAGCTGTTGCGGTAGCTTTTGTTCGTGCAAGTTATGATTATTTAGGGAAATCATTAACGAAGGAAGAACTTATTGAAAAGGCTAATTGGGCAGAACAAATTGCACATGGTAAACCGAGTGGCATCGATACACAAACGATTGTTTCTGGAAAACCTGTTTGGTTCCAAAAAGGGCATGCTGAAACATTGAAAACATTAAGTTTAGATGGCTATATGGTTGTAATTGATACTGGTGTGAAAGGTTCAACAAGACAAGCGGTCGAAGATGTACATAAACTTTGTGAGGATCCTCAATACATGTCACATGTAAAACATATCGGTGATTTAGTTTTACGTGCGAGTGATGTGATTGAACATCATAACTTTGATGCGTTGGCCGATATCTTTAATGAATGTCATGCGGATTTAAAAGCGTTGACAGTAAGTCATGATAAAATAGAGCAATTAATGAAAATTGGTAAGGAAAATGGTGCCATTGCTGGAAAACTTACCGGTGCTGGTCGTGGCGGAAGTATGTTATTGCTTGCCAAAGATTTACCAACAGCGAAAAATATTGTAAAAGCTGTAGAAAAAGCTGGTGCAGCACATACATGGATTGAGAATTTAGGAGGTTAATGCGTTGATCAAAAGTGGCAAAGCACGTGCACATACGAATATTGCACTTATTAAATATTGGGGTAAAAAGGATGAAGCACTTATCATTCCAATGAATAATAGTATATCTGTTACATTAGAAAAATTTTATACTGAAACGAAAGTCACTTTTAACGATCAGTTAACACAGGATCAATTTTGGTTGAATGGCGAAAAGATTAGTGGCAAAGAATTAGAGAAAATTTCAAAGTATATGGATATTGTCAGAGAACGAGCGGGCATTGAGTGCTATGCCAAAATTGAAAGTGAAAACTTTGTACCAACTGCTGCAGGGTTGGCTTCATCAGCAAGCGCATATGCAGCTTTAGCAGCTGCTTGTAATAAAGCACTATACATGCAGCTGTCAGATAAGGATTTATCGAGATTGGCGCGAATCGGTTCGGGTTCTGCGTCGCGTAGTATTTATGGTGGATTTGCAGAATGGGAAAAAGGGTATAGTGATGAGACGTCATATGCCGTTCCACTTGAATCGAATCATTTCGAAGATGAGCTTGCTATGATATTTGTTGTGATTAATCAACAATCTAAAAAAGTACCAAGTCGTTATGGAATGTCGTTGACACGAAACACATCAAGGTTTTATCAATACTGGTTAGATCATATTGATGAAGACTTGGTTGAAGCAAAAGCAGCGATACAAGACAAGGATTTTAAACGCCTTGGTGAAGTAATTGAAGAAAATGGTTTGCGTATGCATGCCACGAATCTGGGATCAACACCGCCGTTCACATACCTTGTGCAAGAAAGTTATGATGTCATGGCGCTTGTTCACGAATGCCGAGAAGCGGGGTATCCGTGTTATTTTACGATGGATGCGGGTCCTAATGTGAAAATACTTGTAGAAAAGAAAAACAAGCAACAGATTATAAATAAATTATTAACACAGTTTGATATTAACCAAATTATTGATAGTGACATTATTGCCACAGGAATTGAAATAATTGAGTAAGGAAGAGATAACATGATTCAGGTCAAAGCACCCGGAAAACTTTATATTGCTGGAGAATATGCTGTAACAGAACCAGGATATAAATCTGTACTTATTGCGTTAGATCGCTTTGTAACTGCTACTATTGAGGAAGCAGATCAATACAAAGGTACCATTCATTCTAAAGCATTACATCATAACCCAGTAACATTTAGTAGAGATGAAGATAGCATTGTCATCTCAGATCCACATGCTGCAAAACAATTAAATTATGTGGTTACAGCTATTGAAATATTTGAACAGTACGCTAAAAGTTGCAATATTGCAATGAAGCATTTTCATCTGACTATTGATAGTAATTTAGATGATTCAAATGGCCATAAATATGGATTAGGTTCAAGTGCAGCAGTACTTGTTTCAGTTATAAAAGTATTAAATGAATTTTATGATATGAAGTTATCTAATTTATATATTTATAAACTGGCAGTGATTGCAAATATGAAGTTACAAAGTTTAAGTTCATGCGGAGATATTGCTGTGAGTGTATATAGTGGATGGTTAGCATATAGTACTTTTGACCATGAATGGGTTAAACATCAAATTGAAGATACAACTGTGGAAGAAGTTTTAATCAAAAACTGGCCTGGATTACACATCGAACCATTACAAGCTCCTGAAAATATGGAAGTACTTATCGGTTGGACTGGCTCACCGGCGTCATCACCACACTTTGTTAGTGAAGTGAAACGTTTAAAATCAGATCCTTCATTTTACGGAGACTTCTTAGAAGATTCACATCGTTGTGTTGAAAAGCTTATTCATGCTTTTAAAACAAATAACATTAAAGGTGTGCAAAAGATGGTACGCCAGAATCGTACTATTATTCAACGTATGGATAAAGAAGCTACAGTTGATATTGAAACTGAAAAGCTAAAATATTTATGTGATATCGCTGAAAAGTATCACGGCGCATCTAAAACATCAGGCGCTGGTGGTGGAGACTGTGGTATTACAATTATTGATAAAGATGTAGATAAAGAAAAAATATATGACGAATGGACAAAACATGGTATTAAGCCTTTAAAATTTAATATTTATCATGGGCAATAAATGAATTGATAGGGGAGCAATCATCTAATTTAATTAGAAGATAAATGCTCCATTTTTTATTGTCAGCCGTGTTACGTATCTTGAAAAAAATATTAAAAAGAGTAAAATAGATAGAGTTAACGAAAAAATTAATGAAATCAACGATATAGATATGATAAAGAAAGGTGGGTAGCAATATGAAAAATACATTCCTTATTTGTGATGAATGTCAGGCAGTCAATATTAGAACGTTACAAAAGAAGTTGGAAAAATTAGATCCCGATGCTGAAATCGTTATAGGTTGTCAATCTTATTGTGGACCTGGACGCCGTAAAACATTCACTTTTGTAAATAACCGCCCACTGGCTGCGCTTACTGAAGAAGAATTGATCGAAAAAGTTTCTCAACAATTAAAGAAACCACGTGATCCTGAAGAAGAAGAGCGTTTAAGAAAACGACATGAAGAACGTAAACGTCGTAAAGAAGAACAAGATAGAAAGCTTAAAGAAAAATTGGAAAAGCGAAAAGCACAACAATAAAACCTGATGGCAGCATTTCATTCTATGCGTGCCAACAGGTTTTTATGTTTTATCTAGAAATTAAATAAATCATTAAATGATTCAGCCATCGTAGGATGCGTATAAATATTATCTCGTAATACGGTATATGGAATATTTTGATCAATTGCAAGTTTAATTATATTAATTAATTCTTCAGATTGTTTACCATATAATGTAGCACCTAAAATCATGTTATTTTCATTGTTAATGACAACTTTAAATAAACCTCTTGGATCATTGTTGATTTTGTGACGAGGTATAGCACTTACTAAAAGTTGATGTTCAGTGTAATCATAATGTTGAGCGGCAGCTTCTTTACTAGTTAATCCAACACGTGATAATGGTGGATCTATAAATACTGTATAAGGCACGCTGCCTCTATTGTCAGTCGTACGTGACTGATTACCATATAACGCTGATTTGATAATACGAAAATCATCTAATGAAATATACGTAAATTGCAGTCCGCCTTTAACATCACCCGCAGCATAAATATGCGGCACAGTTGTTTGAAGATGAGCATTGACTTTAATTTCGCCTCTGTCGCCTAATTCGATATCAGTATTTTCTAAAGCTAAATCTGTATTTGGTTTGCGACCGATAGCCAAAAGTACTGCATCAGCCTCAAAGTTACCAACGTTAGTATGGACTGTTGTATGATGATCGTCAGATGACAATTCAGTCGTTTCAACTTTTGTATGCAATGAAATGCCCTTATTTTCTAAGTCAGTAATAGCATGTTCAACGACATCTTGATCTTCGCGTGGCATATATGATTCACCGCGTTCCAATACAGTAACCTTACTACCTAAATTCGCAAACATTGAAGCAAATTCTAAGGCGATATAACCGCCACCTACAATAACGAGGTGCTTAGGCTGATAGCTAATGTTTAATAAACCTGTAGAATCAAAGACATGTTTAGCTTGATTAAGTCCTTTAATATTAGGAATGATAGATGTAGCACCTGTATTAATTATGATATGAGGTGCAGTAATACTATCGGCGATATCGCCATGCTGATCTAATAAATTCACTTCAGTATTAGATTTAAACTGCGCTTTAAAATCCAGTACATCAATGTTGCTATCGTCTGCTAATAAGTGGTAATTTTTATTGTTTAGCGCATTGACAACATCGTTTTTACGGTTATAACTTGCTTCAAAAGATTTGCCTTCTAACCCATCATGTACAAGTGTCTTCGAAGCAATACATCCTACGTTTATACAAGTGCCTCCGTACATTTTCGAAGATTGTTCGATAACTGCGACATGTTGACCTGTTGATGCAGCGTATTTCGCTAAAGTTTTACCGGCTTTCCCGAATCCAATTACAATTAAATCATATGTTTTCATTACATAATTCCTCCTTTTGAATGTCTTCAATGACATCTTTGATTGTTTTTCCTTTATAAAAATTAATAATGATATTCTGTTCGTCTAGTTGATAATGTGACATGGTAGTTGCAATATTACGAGCAATTTGACAATGACTTCCTTCGTCGCCAGTAAATAGTCGCGTCTTATTTTCTTTTTCTAAGACAAAATGTTTATATAATGTTGCTAAAGAGACATCAGCACTTTGATCATTTGCTAAATAACCGCCATCTTTGCCTCTTATTGTGTCAATCATTTTTAAATCGACAAGTTGTCTTGTTACACGTCGTAATTGCACCGGATTTAAACAAGTTAATTCTGCTAATGAACTACTATTGAATTTTTCTGAATGATGCTTAGTTAAAAAAGCTAATACATGCACGGCAATGTTAAATTCCAAGTTCAATGTTTCTCACCTCGTAATTGTAACTTTATTAGTTACAATTAAAAGTCATTTTGCTCAATGTGTCAATACTTATGACTATTTTTGTAGAAAATGTAATGAATCAGATGTGATTTTAGAATGGTTTGAAATGACAGAATGTTGATTTAAGTGTTAGAGAGATATAAAGGATGCTCGTTTCAAAATTGGTGAAAGTAAAGGTTTAAATCGTTTTGTTATGTGTAATTGTTTTGATTGACTTTTGATTTTTGAAGTTTACAAATACGTCATTATGAAGAATGATTAAAGTTATTGAATACTTATTTAAATCGTAAATATATTTCAAGGTATTAATATATATTAGGTTAAGGATGTTGTCACAATAAAATTAAAATATTGAAAGATAATTTTTATTGATTAATTGCGAATATACAAAGACACCATTATATCCATATGCTAAAATAAGAAAAAAGGCGACATGTTATCTCAATTTACCTGCATCTAGACTCCTTTACATAAGAAATAATCATCGCCGAGTTTTAAAATTTTACAATTTTTTAGATGTAAAAAGCATTTGATTTTAAATAGTTTGAAAATCACATATTTTTGGAAAAGGAGCATGCCGATGAGTATTGACATGTATTTAGACAGATCTCGAAACCAAGCTTCAAGTGTTGGTAATTTGAGTCAATCAATGAATTCAAATTATGATGCGTTGGAAAAAGCGATTACTCAATTTATCAATGATGATGCACTTAAAGGTAAAGCATATACGTCAGCTAAGCAATTTTTCAGTACGGTGTTAATTCCATTATCAACAAGTATGAAAACATTGAGTGATTTAACGAAGCAAGCTTGCGATAATTTCGTGTCACGTTATACGAGTGAGGTTGATAGCATATCTTTAAAAGAATCAGAGCTTGAAGAAGATATCAGATCATTAAGTCAACAAATTACGCAATATGAAAATTTAAATAACAATTTGAAAAAGCATGCTTCCGATAATCAGCAAGCCATTTCATCGAACCAACAAATAATACAAACACTGGGTCAACAAAAACATGAATTAGAAGAGAAGCTACGCAAATTGCGTGAGTTTAATCAAAAATCACCAGAAATATTTAAAGAAGTTGAAGAATTTCAAAAAATTGTACAACAAGGACTTACCCAAGCACAAAATTTTTGGAACTTTTCAACAAATCAATTTAATATTCCTTCAGGTAAAGAACTTGATTGGGCCAAAGCAAGTCATGAAAAATATTTGAAAGTTGCTATGGGGAAAATTGAACATAAAGCAGAGAAAGAAACTTTAAATAAAGCAGACTTTGCTGTTATAAAGGCATATGCCAAAGAGCATCCAGAAGACGATATCCCGAAAAGTATAATGAAATATATAAATGACAATAAAGATAGTATTAAACGAGATATAGGATTAGATATCACGTCAACACTTTTAGAGCAAGGCGGTATAAATGCAAGTAAATTCGGTGTATTTATCAATACAGCAGGTGGAGTGAAAGGCCCAGCTGGTCCAAATTCATTTGTAGAAGTCAAACGTACATCAGGTAATGTGTTTATAGAAAATGGTAGTAAATTTGCAAAAGGCGGAAAATATCTAGGTAAAGGTGTTGCAGGTGTAGGATTTGGTATAGGTATGTATGATGATATGGCAAACGATGATAAAACATTTGGTGAGGCGTTGTCGCATAATGGTATGACGCTTGCTTTAAGTACTGGAGCTGGGATTATGATGTCTGCTGGTATAACTGCGCTAGTCAGCAATCCAGTAGGATGGGCTGTATTAGGAGGCTTTGCTGTAGCAACAGGTGTTTCAATTGGGCTCGGTTGGGCATATGAAAATAATAAATGGGGAATAAAAGATAAAGCAGACTGGGTAGGACATAAAATAGATGGCGGTATCGATGGTGTTAAAAAATCTACAGAAAAAGCCGTAGATAGTGTTGGGAATGTTGTTGGTGAAGCTACAAAAAGTATTTCTAATCAAATAAACCCTATGAAATGGAGCTGGTAAATGTTGCTGTGCGAATCTAAAATCATCAATAAAAATCCTAAATATAGAATTATTAAATATAATGATGAGTATTTAATGGTCGATATAATAAGCACTTGGATTAGTTTGTTTTTTCCATTTATTAATTGGTTCATCCCAAAAAGATACGTCAAAATTAGTAAAGAAGAGTTTGAAAATTTAAATATTGTTAAACCTGCTAAAAAGAATGTTTTTTGGCCAGTTGCAGGTAGCTCTGCTTTGCTGGGAGTTGCATTAAGAAAATATACACATTTACTTGACGTTCAACTTGATAAAAAATTAGTTATTGCCATATGTTGCATCACATTTATAGGGATTTTAATATTTTATGTACGCCTAATTAAAAAATCATCTTTAAATATTTATAATACTAAAAATAAAAGGTCAAAAATTTTTTTAATACCTACACTAAAAAATGTTTGTTTCACATTATTTGGATATATTTTATTTGGCGGATTGACTATGCTATTCCTAGATGCACTATTATCAATGAGTTACCAAAACATAATAGTATATTTTGCTTGGATTGCAGTTATGATGGGTTTTTTTCTAGTGAATATAGCTTTAATTATAGATAAAAACATTCATGTCATACTTAAAAATTAAATGGTAGTAATAAATTCAGATTAAAGATATGCAAATAACAATTAATTAAAATTTTGATGATAGTAAGTTGATAATATTTTAATGTCTTTTGAAGTATCGAAAAATGTATTACACATAAAATTAAAGGGATGTGGAGACATTGCTTTGCGAGGTAATAGCTATATACAAAAATCCCAAATATAGAATTATTAAATATAATGATGAATATTTGATGGTGAATATAATAAATAATTGGTTAGTTTTATTTATTCCATTGCTTAATTGGTTGACACCAAAAAGATACATCAAGATCAGTCAAGAAGAATTAGAAAATTTAAATACTTTCAAACCTGCTAAAAACAATGCATTTTGGCCAGCATTAGGTAGTTCAGTTTTATTTAGTGTGACTTTTAGAAAGTATATGCCTTTATTTAATGTTAGATTGGAAAAAACAATAGTAATAGCCATATTTTTTGTTGTATTTCTTGGTATTTTATTTTTCTACCTAAATTTAAATCGTAGGTTAGCATTAAGTGTTTTTACTATGAATAAAGAAAAAAGTCAGAAAATGATATTGCTACCTAATTTAAAACATTTTTTCTTTATAATATTTGCATATTTATATTTCGGTGGTTTTTCATTTTTCACTTTATATGCCCTGATAACTATAGATGTTCAAAATATAATTATATTTATCTGTTGGGGTGCAGTAACTATGTTTTTCTTTTTTATAAACATTGTTCCCATTGGCATTAAAAAAGCTCATGTAATACTTCTTAAAAAAAGCTGAATAATAAAGGAATTTTTTAAATCTAAAATTATTAAATTTAATATAAAAATTTGACTCATAGATAGAATGAATAAAAATCCGAAATATAGAATTATCAACTACAAAGATGAATATTTTATAATGGATATCCCATGTTAATATTAACAGTTTTAATTTCTTTGTTATGCAAATCAAAACATTATAGTATTTCTAATTGAACTTGTAATGGCTTTAATGTTGTCGTTCTTAAATGTTTTTTTAATTTCTGATTTAAAAGTACATGTAATTTAAAGGCTGACTAGCAATCGCACTATGTGAATATCGACTTAAGTAATACTTATTTTAACTGAGTTCTACATAACATTTTTCTAATACACCGCCTAAATTCAAACCCTAATTCTAACATTTGGAAGTTGTATTAAATCATGGTAGTGTGATAGTGGAAAAGTTATAAAGATAAGGAGCTGGGTCTAATGAAGCAATTTGTAAACTTAGGTAAATCTGATGTTGAAGTGTTTCCAATCGCACTTGGGACGAACGCAGTAGGTGGGCATAATTTATATCCGAACTTAGATGAAGAACAAGGAAAAGATGTTGTTCGTCAAGCTATTAATCATGGTATTAATTTATTAGATACGGCATATATTTATGGGCCAGAGCGTTCAGAAGAATTGGTTGGTGAAGTTGTTAAAGAATATCCGCGAGAGCAAATTAAAATTGCTACGAAAGGGTCTCATGAATTTGATGAAAATCAAGAAGTACATCAGAACAATCAACCGGAATATTTAAAACAACAAGTTGAGAATAGTTTGAAACGTCTACAAACTGATTATATCGATTTATATTATATTCATTTTCCGGATGACAATACTCCGAAAGATCAAGCAGTTGCAGCATTACAAGAGCTTAAAGAACAAGGAAAGATTAAAGCAATTGGTGTATCAAATTTCACATTAGATCAACTTAAAGAAGCGAATAAAGACGGTTACGTTGATGTTGTACAGTTAGAATATAATTTATTGCATCGCGATAATGAGGCAGTATTACAATATTGTGTTGATCATCAAATTACATTTATTCCATATTTCCCGTTAGCATCCGGTATTTTAGCTGGAAAATATAATGAGAATACTAAATTTAGTGACCATCGTGCTACACGTCGTGATTTTATACCAGGTGTTTTTGAAGAGAATGTGCGTCGCGTAAAAGCTTTGGAAAAGATTGCTGCAGCACATCAAACTTCAATTGCGAACATTGTATTAGCATTTTATTTAACGAGACCAGCTATTGATGTGATTATTCCTGGCGCAAAACGTGCAGAACAAGTCATTGAAAATATTAAAGCTGCAGATATCGTTTTATCAGATGATGAGATTCAATATATCGACGAACTGTTTCCAATTGAAGGCTAAATGAATTATTTTTAAAAGTGACTTAATTATCCAATGCATCATGAATAAGCCCTTTATCACAAGCAACGTCATATATGGCATGACGAAATTTTGTCAAATTTCCATAAAAGTTGTAAGCGTTTTACTATTCGGTAGGCAAAGCTTATGATAGTATAATTAGGTAACAATATCACAAAAGATAATTTTCAATCAAAAGTGAGGTTAGGCTAAAATGATTACTGTTTTGTTTGGTGGAAGTAGACCAAACGGTAATACTGCGCAATTAACAAAATTTGCTTTGCAAGGATTAGATTATCAATGGATTGACGTGACGCAGCATCAATTTAAACCAATTCGTGATGTCAGACATACTGAAAAAAGTATCGCAAATTATGAAGGTGACTACCAGGAAATTTTAGATAAGGTATTAGCAAGTGATACAATTATTTTTGCTTCACCAGTGTACTGGTATAGTATTTCAGCACCATTAAAAGCATTTATCGAACATTGGTCAGAAACATTACAAGATAAACGTTATCCTAATTTTAAGGCACAAATGGCTCAAAAAGATTTTAGAGTCATTTTAGTCGGTGGAGATTGCCCAAAAATAAAAGCGAAGCCTGCAATAACGCAAATGAAATATAGTTTGGACTTTTTAGGTGCAACTTTAAATGGTTATATTATTGGAACCGCAGATAAACCTGGCGATGTCATGAAAGATAATTATGCACTAGCACGTGCGACAGAATGGAATCAACTATTGCAATAAGTAATACCTCATTACAAAACGAAGTGAATTTTTGCTTCGTTATTTTTTATTTTAATTTTAACGAAAAATATAAATATATGAATTGAATAGACAATCATTGTTTATTAAGTATTGAGCAAGTTGTGGTATAATGCCGTTATTAAAACTTGTTAATAAGGGGAGAAAGTCATGTTCAAGGTAAGACAAGCAACGGAAAAAGATGTTGTTCAAATTAGAGATGTCGCAACAAAAGCTTGGTTTAATACATATTTAAATATATATGCAGCGACAACAGTTAATCACTTATTAGAAGCTTCATATAATGAACATCATTTGAAAAAGAGACTACAAGAGCAATTGTTCTTAGTTGTCGAAGAGGGTAATGACATCGTCGGCTTTGCTAACTTTATTTACGGAGAAGAGTTATATCTATCAGCGCATTATGTTAGACCTGAATCTCAACATAAAGGATATGGTACAGCACTATTAAATGAGGGATTATCACGTTTTGAAGGTAAATTTGAAGGTGTTTACTTAGAAGTAGATAATAAAAATGAAGAAGCAGTAGCTTACTATAAAGAGCAAGGTTTTACAATCTTACGCTCTTATCAGCCAGAAATGTATGGCGAAAAGTTAGACTTAGCACTTATGTACAAAGCATTTTAAGTAAATTAAATATTATATTAAACGAAAAGGAGGGGAATAATGACTAACGCATATGTAGATTTAAAATTAGTAGAAGAAAAAGTTTTTAAAGACCCGATACATCGATATATTCATGTTGAAGATCAATTGATATGGGATTTAATTAAAACTAAGGAATTCCAAAGGTTACGTCGAATTAGACAACTAGGAACACTGTACCTATCTTTTCACACAGCAGAACATAGTCGCTTTGGACATTCTTTAGGTGTGTATGAAATAGTTAGACGATTAATTGATGAGTCATTTATTGGTCATGATGCATGGGACAATAAAGATAGACCGTTAGCATTATGTGCTGCATTATTACATGATTTAGGACATGGTCCATTTTCACATAGTTTTGAAAAAATATTTAATACAGACCATGAAGCTTACACACAAGCGATTATTACTGGAGATACTGAGGTGAATGCTGTATTACGTAAAGTATCGCCTGAGTTTCCAAGAGAAGTTGCGGAAGTAATTAATAAAACACATCACAATAAATTGGTCATTTCGATGATTTCGTCACAAATCGATGCGGATAGAATGGATTATTTACAACGCGATGCGTATTTCACAGGTGTATCATATGGTGCTTTTGATATGGAACGTATTTTAAGATTAATGCGACCTTCTAAAGATGAAGTACTAATCAAAGAAAGTGGTATGCATGCAGTTGAAAACTTTATTATGAGTCGTTATCAAATGTATTGGCAGATTTATTTCCACCCAGTTAGTCGTGGTGGAGAAGTGCTGCTTAATAATTGTTTGAAACGCGCAAAACAGCTTTATAATGAAGGCTATGAATTTAAGTTGCATCCACATGATTTTATTCCATTTTTTGAAGAGACAGTTACGATTGAACAATATGTTGAACTCGATGAAGCGGTAGTTACGTATTATTTGGAAAAATGGACAAAAGAAGATGATGCCATTTTAAGTGATTTAGCAAGTCGATTTATTAATCGAGACTTATTTAAATATATTCCATTTGATGGGTCAATTATTACAATATCAGAACTGCAAGAACTGTTTGAAGCAGGTGGTATTAATCCAGATTATTATTTTGTGAGTGAAGCATTTTCGGATTTGCCATATGACTATGATCGACCGGGGTCAAATCGCAAACCGATTCATTTATTAAGGCAAGATGGTACGATTAGAGAAATAAGCAATCAATCTTTAGTCATTCATAGTATTACAGGCATTAATCGCCAAGACTATAAATTATATTATCCTAGAGAAATGGTTGCAAAGATTAAAGATAAGACAATTAGAGAAGCTATTGAAAATTTGATTAATGAGCTTAATTAAACAGGGCTAAAATTGTTATCGTTAAATATGGAGGTTATATCATTGTCTGAGAAAAAAGGCTTTAATTTTAATATCATAAAAAATGACCCTCTAGATGGTCATAAAGGTACAAATATTGGTTCAATTAGCTTAGACAATATTGCACCAGTTTTTATCGATGTTGCTAACAAAGAAGCATTTATTGATATTGGAGGCATGCATGCTCGTGCCAAAGTTGAAAAAGGTGTGAAATGGATTACTGATAAAGCTGCTGTTGAAGGCGATGAAGCTAAAGAATATTGGTTGTGTTGGGTAACAACAGAACGTAATGAACAAGGACCATATTATGCTGGTTTAACAGCGTGCTATTTATTAGTGAATAAAGCAATTCGCCGTGGTTATAAAAGTATGCCTGAACATGTTAATATGATGGATAAATCAATGAAACATCATATTATCATTGATCAAATTGGTGACGAGAATAAAGCTATTTTAAAAGACTTTTTAATGAACCATGATGAAGGTATGTGGAAGCATTCTTCTGATGCTTTACATCAAGCATTTAATTAAAAATTAGAAACCAAAATTTCCCAATTAATCTATAAAGATATGATTCATTTTTCAATGACGATGTAAATCGTGAGGTGAAAATGAAGTCTTAGATTGATTGGGGATTTTTTTAATTTTTTTGAAATTAAATTAATCTGTAGTTAATAAAAAATTTGAATAACTGACACATTTTTTTGATCATAGCTATATACTTTGTGAATTAATTCACATTATAATAAGAGTGAAGATAAGAGTATTATAAATTATCTTTAAATAAATATATGTGAAGTAAAAATTACACGTTAGCATATCGATTATGTCATTTCTTTTAACATATTAACTAGGGAAACGTTAAAAGTTAACTGTTGATATCTAACTAAAAACAAGGTCACAGTAGTATGTTTTAATCTGGCGTCTATTACAAATAAAAATTACATCTATAATTATTCGTTTTCATTTTTGGAAAGTAATCGCCAATTAATATCATACATACTGGAGTGACTATAAGGAGGACATTATTATGAGAGCAGCAGTTGTAACGAAAGATCACAAAGTAAGTATTGAGGACAAAAAGTTAAGAGCTTTAAAACCTGGTGAAGCACTGGTACAAACAGAATATTGTGGCGTTTGTCATACTGATTTACATGTTAAGAATGCTGATTTTGGTGATGTTACAGGCGTTACTTTAGGTCATGAAGGTATTGGTAAAGTCATCGAAGTTGCAGAAGATGTAGAATCATTAAAAATTGGAGACCGTGTGTCTATCGCTTGGATGTTCGAAAGCTGTGGAAGATGTGAATATTGTACAACAGGTCGTGAAACACTTTGCCGTAGTGTGAAAAATGCTGGTTATACAGTGGATGGTGCAATGGCTGAACAAGTTATTGTTACTGCAGACTATGCTGTGAAAGTACCTGAAAAATTAGATCCAGCAGCTGCGTCTTCTATTACATGCGCAGGTGTGACTACTTATAAAGCTGTAAAAGTAAGTAATGTAAAACCTGGACAATGGTTAGGTGTTTTTGGTATAGGTGGTTTAGGTAACCTAGCTTTACAATATGCTAAAAACGTTATGGGGGCTAAAATTGTTGCCTTTGACATCAATGATGATAAATTAGCATTCGCGAAAGAATTAGGTGCTGATGCTATTATTAATTCTAAAGATGTTGATCCAGTTGCAGAAGTTATGAAATTAACTGATAACAAAGGATTAGATGCAACAGTGGTAACTTCAGTTGCTAAGACACCATTTAACCAAGCGGTTGATGTTGTAAAAGCTGGTGCAAGAGTTGTTGCCGTTGGTTTACCTGTTGATAAAATGAACTTAGATATCCCAAGATTAGTGCTTGATGGTATTGAAGTAGTAGGTTCACTTGTTGGTACAAGACAAGACTTACGTGAAGCGTTTGAATTTGCTGCTGAAAATAAAGTAACACCTAAAGTTCAATTAAGAAAATTAGAAGAAATCAATGATATTTTTGAAGAAATGGAAAATGGTACAATAACTGGTAGAATGGTTATTAAATTTTAAAAATATCAAATGACTATATAGATAAAGAAGGTAGTGCTCTGAACACTATCATTATAATCAAACACGAGGTTTTCATGAAAGATAGTGAAAATCTCGTGTTTTTTGGTTTTGAGGAGTTGTTTGAATTTTATAAAATGGCTTACATATATGAAGCGTTGATTAAGAATGGAATTGTTAATTAATTGAACCAATTTAGCTTTAAGAAGGCATAACAAGATGACCTTATTTTATGCTATAATATTTCTATTATGCGATGATTAAGGTGAGTAGTAAATTGGATAAAAAAGTAAGCATTCAAACAAAACAAGTGTTGAAACAGCACAACGAAAAAGAAAAATTTGAATTTACTACTGAAGGTACTTGGCAACAAAGACAATCTAACTTTATTCGGTATGTAGAACAAATTGAGGATGCAACAGTTAATGTTACAATAAAAGTGGATGATGATAGCGTTAAGTTGATTCGTAAGGGCGACATTAATATGAATTTGCATTTTGTTGAAGGACAAACGACAACAACTTTTTACGATATATCGGCTGGACGAATTCCACTAGAAGTTAAAACATTACGCATTTTACATTTCGTAAGTGGAGACGGTGGCAAGCTAAAGATTCATTATGAATTATATCAAGATAATGAAAAAATGGGTTCTTATCAATATGAAATTAACTATAAGGAGATAGGCGAATGAATATTATTGATCAAGTGAAACAAACATTAGTAGAAGAAATTGCAGCAAGTATTAACAAAGCAGGATTAGCAGAAGAGATTCCTGATATTAAAATTGAAGTTCCTAAAGATACAAAAAATGGAGATTATGCTACTAACATTGCGATGGTACTGACTAAGATTGCAAAGCGTAATCCTCGTGAAATTGCTCAAGCGATTGTTGATAACTTGGATACTGAAAAAGCACATGTAAGACAAATTGACATTGCTGGTCCAGGATTCATTAATTTTTACTTAGATAATCAGTATTTAACAGCAATTATTCCTGAAGCAATTGAAAAAGGTGACCAATTTGGACATGTAAATGAATCAAAAGGTCAAAATGTATTGCTTGAGTATGTTTCAGCTAACCCTACAGGAGATTTACATATTGGTCATGCTAGAAATGCAGCAGTTGGTGATGCTTTAGCTAATATTTTAACTGCAGCTGGCTATAATGTAACACGTGAATATTATATTAATGATGCTGGTAATCAAATTACTAACTTAGCGCGTTCAATTGAAACACGTTTTTTTGAAGCTTTAGGTGACAATAGTTATTCAATGCCAGAAGATGGCTATAATGGTAAAGATATTATTGAAATAGGTAAAGATTTAGCAGAGAAACACCCTGAAATCAAAGATTATTCTGAAGAAGCACGTTTGAAAGAATTTAGAAAATTAGGCGTAGAATACGAAATGGCTAAACTGAAAAATGATTTAGCAGAGTTCAATACGCATTTTGATAATTGGTTTAGTGAAACATCTTTATATGAAAAAGGTGAAATTCTTGAAGTTTTAGCTAAAATGAAAGAATTAGGTTATACGTATGAAGCTGATGGTGCTACATGGTTACGTACAACTGATTTTAAAGATGACAAAGACAGAGTGTTAATTAAAAATGACGGCACATATACGTATTTCTTACCTGATATTGCGTATCATTTTGATAAAGTTAAACGTGGTAATGACATTTTAATCGATTTATTTGGTGCTGATCATCATGGTTATATTAATCGTTTGAAAGCATCTCTTGAAACGTTTGGTGTAGATAGTAATCGTTTAGAAATTCAAATCATGCAAATGGTTCGTTTAATGGAAAATGGTAAAGAAGTGAAGATGAGTAAACGTACTGGTAATGCGATTACATTAAGAGAAATTATGGACGAAGTTGGCGTTGACGCTGCACGTTATTTCTTAACTATGCGTAGTCCTGATAGTCACTTTGATTTTGATATGGAATTAGCGAAAGAGCAATCTCAAGATAACCCAGTTTATTATGCTCAATATGCACATGCACGTATTTGTTCAATTTTAAAACAAGCAAAAGAGCAAGGTATTGAAGTGACTGCTGCGAATGATTTTACAACAATTACAAATGAAAAAGCGATTGAATTGTTGAAAAAAGTAGCTGATTTCGAACCTACAATTGAAAGTGCTGCTGAGCATAGATCAGCACATAGAATTACTAATTATATTCAAGATTTAGCTTCTCATTTCCACAAATTCTATAATGCTGAAAAAGTGTTAACAGATGATATTGAAAAAACAAAAGCACATGTTGCTATGATTGAAGCGGTCAGAATTACATTGAAAAATGCATTGGCAATGGTCGGTGTAAGCGCACCTGAATCAATGTAAGAACATTTATATACACTCCAACGTAGAGTTTCTCGAAAGATACTTTGTGTTGGAGTGTTTTTTATTAGGTATGTGACATGTTGGGGAATGCTTAATTTATGAATAAGGTGAAGAGGAGTACAGTTGGCTTGCTTGCGCAGCAGCTGCATAAGAGCCCCTAATCGCTAAAGCTCAAGGGTGTTAAAGAATACAGTTGGCTTGCTTGCGCAGCAACTGCATAAGAGCCCCTAATCGCTAAAGCTCAAGGGTATTAAAGGAATACATTTGGCTTGCTTGCGCAGCAACAGCATAAGAGCCCCTAATCGCTAAAGCTCAAGGGGCTCTAAAAGGGAGGATTTAAATGTTAGGAACTGATGATTTATATAAAATTTTATATGCACATCTTGGACCGCAAAATTGGTGGCCTGCAGAGAATGACATTGAAATGATGTTAGGTGCAATTTTAGTTCAAAATACAAGGTGGCGAAATGCAGAAATTGCATTGAATCAGATTAAAGAACACACGCATTTTAATCCAAAACATATATTAGAATTACCTATTGAAACGTTACAATCATTGATACGTTCAAGTGGCTTTTATAAAAATAAATCATTGACGATTAAATCATTATTAACATGGTTAGGACGACATCATTTCAATTACCAAGAGATTAATGAGCGATATAAAGATAAATTAAGAAATGAATTATTATCTTTGAAAGGTATTGGAAGTGAAACAGCAGATGTCTTACTTGTTTACATATTCGGACGTATTGAATTCATCCCTGATAGTTATACTAGAAAAATATATGCTAAGTTAGGATACGAAAATACGAAGAGCTATGAACAATTAAAAAAAGTAATAACCTTACCAAATTATTTTACAAATCAAGATGCAAATGAATTTCATGCATTATTAGACGTATTTGGTAAATATTATTTTAGAGATAAAGATACAACGAATTATGACTTTTTAGAGCCATACTTTAAAAATTAAACGCTGTGAAGTTAGATAGATGAGTTTATATGAAATATAAAAAATAATTTACTATTTTCTTTTAGTATGTGGACTTATATAATAAATAGATGTGAATAAAGTAATACTGTTGGTTTGCTTGTGAACAACTGCATAAGAGCCCCTAATCGCTAAAGCTCAAGAGTGTAGAGGAACGCAGTTGGAAGCTAAGGCACAACTGCATAAATCCCTCTAATCACTAAAGCGAAAAGTGGGATTAAATGAATACAGTTGGTTTGCATGCGCACAACTACATAAGAGCCTCTAATCGCTAAAGCTCAAGAGTGTAGAGGAACGCAGTTGGAAGCTAAGGCACAACTGCATAAATCCCTCTAATCGCTAAAGCGAAAAGTGGGATTAAATGAATACAGTTGGTTTGCATGCGCACAACTGCATAAGAGCCTCTAATCGCTAAAGCTCAAGAGTGTAGAGGAACGCAGTTGGTTTGCATGCGCACAACTGCATAAAAGCCCCTAATTAATAAATTAATAAGGGTTAAAGGAACGCAGTTGGAAGCTAAGGCACAACTGCATAAATCCCTCTAATCGCTAAAGCGAAAAGTGGGATTAAAGGAATACAGTTGGTTTGCATGCGCGCAACTGCATAAGAGCCTCTAATCGCTAAAGCTCAAGAGGCTCTAAAAGGAGATGGATAGTGTGAAGAAATCGTTAATTGCTTTTATTTTAATGTTTGTACTTGTTTTAAGTGCTTGTGGCAATAATAATGAAAAACATGATAGTGATAAAAAGGAAACGTCTAAAACGCCTTATCATAGAATTGTTTCATTAATGCCTAGTAATACAGAAATTTTATATGAACTGGGATTAGGTAAATACATAGTTGGTGTTTCAACGGTTGATGATTATCCGAAAGATGTTAAAAAGGGCAAAAAACAATTTGATGCCTTGAATCTAAATAAAGAAGAACTTTTAAAGGCAAAGCCTGATTTAATTCTTGCGCATGAATCGCAGAAAACAACTGCCAATAAAGTATTGTCATCATTAGAGAAACAAGGTATCAAAGTAGTCTATGTAAAAGATGCTCAATCAATTAATGAAACATATGATACGTTTAAACAAGTTGGTAAATTAACTAATCGTGACAAACAGGCTGAACAGCTTGTCGAGGAAACTAAGGATAATGTTGCAAAAATAATTGACTCGATTCCAGCGCATCACAAAAAGTCTAAAGTATTTATTGAAGTATCATCAAAACCTGAAATATATACAGCTGGTAAGCATACATTTTTTAACGATATGCTTGATAAACTTGACGCGCAAAATATTTATAATGATATAGATGGTTGGCAGGCTGTTACAAAAGAAAGCATTATAAAAAAGAATCCAGATATTTTAATTTCTACTGAATCTAAAACAAAATCAGATTATATGAATATCATCAAAAAAAGAGGCGGATTTAATAAAACTAATGCCGTAAAAAATACACGTATTGAAGTTGTAAATGGCGATGAAGTTTCTAGACCAGGTCCACGTATAGATGAAGGTTTAAAAGAATTAAGAGATGCAATCTATAAAAAATAAAACATAATTAAGAATCCCTTATAGCTATATAAAATCATTTATGTAGAGTTATAAGGGATTTTAAAATATATTTTCACCACACATAGAAACGTTTGTGAGTGATTGCTATAATGTATGTAATTATCTATTAAAGAAAAGAGTATACTATGACATTTTATAAAACTATATTAAGTTGGATTGTTATATTAATAATAACTTCTGCCATGTATTTGTTTTGGCAACTGGGTAGTATCAATGACCCATTTAATCAATCCATATTAATGAATGTAAGGTTGCCAAGGTATTTTGAGGCATTGTTAACAGGTATGATATTAACAGTTTCAGGATTAATTTTTCAAACAGTATTAAATAATGCATTAGCTGATAGTTTTACGCTAGGTTTAGCAAGTGGTGCAACATTTGGTTCAGGGTTGGCGTTATTTCTAGGTTTAACTGCATTATGGATTCCTATATTTTCTGTAGTATTTAGTTTTATTACATTATTAATCGTCCTTTTCATAACTTCAATATTAAGCCGTGGATATCCGATAAGGATTCTAATATTATGCGGTTTAATGGTTGGTGCTTTATTTAATTCTTTATTATATTTTCTAATTTTATTAAAACCAAGACAATTAAACACGATTGCCAATTATTTATTTGGTGGTTTTGGTGATGCTGAATATTCAAATGTAACAGTGATTACAACTGTATTTATAGTAGGGCTATGTGCCATTATTTTAATACTCAATCAGCTTAAATTATTACAATTAGGAGAGTTAAAAAGCCAGTCATTAGGTCTAAATGTACAAATTATTGCATTTATAGCGTTATGTTTAGCTTCAATGATGACCGCAATTAATGTTGCGTATGTTGGTATTATTGGATTTATTGGCATGATTATTCCACAGTTGATAAAAAAATGGCAATGGCGACAAACCTTAGGACGACAGTTAACGTTGAATTGTATCATTGGTGGACAAACTATGGTTATAGCTGATTTTATAGGAAGTCATGTATTATCACCGATACAAATACCAGCAAGTATTATTATTGCACTAATCGGTATACCAGTTTTATTTTACATGTTAATATCTCAGTCGAAACAGTTACACTAGCACATGACATTTGCTAAAATAGGATTAACTATAAACATAAAGAGGGCATAAGCGATGGATTTGAATCAAATTAAAGCAGTAGTATTTGATTTAGAAGGTACTTTGTTGGATAGGGTTAAGTCTAGGGAGAAATTTATCGAAGAACAATACGAAAGATTTCATGATTATTTAATCCATGTTCAACTTGCAGATTTTAAAAAGGCATTTATTGAGCTTGATGACGATGAAGATAATGATAAACCTGATTTATATAAAGAAATCATTAAACGATTCCATGTAGATAGATTGACTTGGAAAGACCTTTTTAGTGATTTTGAAATGCATTTTTATCGTTATGTATTTCCTTATTACGATACGTTATATACGTTAGAAAAATTGTCTCAAGAAGGCTATCAAATTGGTGTTATAGCTAATGGCAAATCAAAAATTAAACAGTTCCGTTTACATTCATTAGGTCTAATGCATGTGATTAATTATTTATCAACTTCAGAAACAGTAGGGTTTCGTAAACCACATCCTAAAATATTTGAAGATATGATTGATCAACTGGACGTTTCACCTGAAGATATTATGTATGTGGGTGACGATGCATTGAATGATGTAGCGCCAGCAAGAGCAATGGGTATGGTCAGTGTTTGGTATAAGCAAGAAGATGCAGAAATTGAACCACTCGAAGAAGAAGTGGACTTCACAATAACGACAGTTGAAGAATTATTAACTATTTTACCTATAAAAAATGACAATAAAGGAGATAATTATGGATCTATTTACTAGAAAAGATGGAACATCATTACACTATAGTACGTTAGGTGAAGGTTATCCTATCGTGTTGATTCATACCGTGCTTGATAATTACTCGGTATTTAATAAATTAGCTGCAGAACTAGCCAAATCATTTCAGGTGGTATTAATAGATTTAAGAGGACATGGTTACTCTGATAAACCACGACACATTGATATACATGATTTTGCAGATGATATAGTAGGATTACTTAAATATTTATATATTGAAGAGGTAGCATTGATATGCCATGAAATGGGTGGCTTTATTGGAGCGGATATGTCAGCTCGATACCCACAGCATACGTCATCACTTGTTTTAGTAAACCCAACCTCAATAGAAAGTGAATTACCTGAAGAACGTTTATTTAGAAAATATGCACATATTATTCGCAATTGGGATCCTGAAAAACAAGATAAATTTTTAAATAAGCGTAAGTATTATCGTCCTCGTAAAATGAATCGTTTTCTTAAACATGTTGAAGATACAAATGAAATTTCAACTAAAGAAGAAATACAAGCTGTTAAAGATGTATTTAAAAGACAGGGCATTTCAAAAGTCTATGGTGATGTTGAAGTCCCTACAATGATAGTAGCAGGTGAATTTGGTGAAAGAACAACAAGACTTGAAGCTAAAGAAGTTGCAGATTTGATACAACATGTTGACTTTAAAGTATATCAAGAATCAAGTGCATTTCCATTTGTGGAAGAACAAGAAAAATTTGTTGAGGATGCAACAATATTTATCAATGAACATCATGAAAATAAGCATGTTTAATTTTTAGCAATAAGTGAAATATAAAAGTAGTAATTATTATTTGTAATATAATTGTAATATGACTGTTGTTTTAGAAATGATTGTTGTATAATGGTTTTGAGCACAAGACGATATAAATAAAAGGAGAGAGTGCTTATGAAAAAGCTACTAACGGCAAGTATAATTGCATGTTCTGTTGTATTGGGAGTAGGCTTAGTAAATACTAACGCTGAAGCAGCAAGTGGCAACTCTATTGATACTGTTAAACAATTAACTAAGGGTGACCAGTCATTAGAAAAAGTGAAAATTGGCGAATCTATTAAAGATGTTTTAACTAAGTACAAAAATCCGATGTACTCTTACAATGAAAATGGAACTGAACATTATTATGAGTTCCACACTAACAAAGGTATGTTACTTGTAACAACTGATGGTAAGAAAAATGACGGTAAAGTCATACGTGTATCAATGATGTATAACGATGCAAATGGTCCAACGTATCAAGCTGTTAAAAATTATGTTGGCAAAGCAGTGACACATACTGAATATAGTAAAGTTACTGGTAATTTTGGCTATATTGAAAAAGGGAAAACGACTTATCAATTTGCCTCAGCACCAAAAGATAAAAACATAAAATTATATCGTATTGATTTGGAAAAATAATAATTAAATAAACCGTGCTTAACCGACAAGTTAAATCGCAACGCTTGTCGGTTATTTTTTTACATGTCATAATACTACAGTAAATGCTAAATTTTAAGATTTACGAAGGGGATATTCAAAGTATAGAATAAATAAAGATGTTTCATTTTAAAGGAGTATTACCTATGCGCATTAATGATAAAATTTTACTAGAAAATATAGAAGATTACTTTAATCATAAAGGTTTATCACCGCATTTGATTGATGATATTAAAGAGAAAGTAAATACAGATATTAAAAATTCTGAAAAGCAAGACCAAGATTATATAGAATATAAAGGTAAATCACCGGCTCAAATAATATTAATGATCCAAAGAAATTTATTTGCACTACAGTTGAATCCAGTTATATTCTTTATCCTTAACTTTATCCTTATTTCATATTTATATGATAAGCAATATGTGCAATTTCAAGCCATAACAGGTATGAGTTTATTTTATTGTTTAATTATTTTTCCGATGACAATCGTTGTTTGTTTAAGGGTGTCGAAAAAGAACTATTTGCGTAGTAATAAACTAGAAATGATTATGGGAACAGTAATCGCTATAATTTCACTAATTCTAATTGTACTACAAGCGTTTAATGTTACTTGGGGAATTATACCAATTACTAATTTTGGTCATCAATTTTTCTTTTTTGTTGGTATTATTTTAGTTATTGTTGGTATTTTTTATAAACACCTTGAATTTTCAGGAATCGGATTATTATTCTGTCAGAAAACAATTGATGCAATGATTCATAATCCGCAAACTGCACAAGTTTTTTCACTCATAATATGGATGTTACTAGTTATCCTAGTCATTTATTTTACAATTCGTTTATCTTCACGTACAAAAATATAAATATTATTTAACTATTCATCTGATTTAATGTATAAATTTAGATGAATAGTTTTTTTAATAGTGGAGTAGTATTTAGGAATTTATAAATAATTTAAAAAAATTGTTTATAAAATGAAAGCGTACATAGAAACAGATTGGGTATATAGTTTATTGAGGGAGGTGTCACAATGAATAAAGTCACTATTAATCCTCAAATCCAATTAACTTATCAAATGAAGGGTAAAGGGGAACCAATTATTTTATTACACGGCTTAGATGGTAATTTAGCTGGATTTGAAGATTTACAACATCAACTTGCAACATCATTTAAAGTTATTAGTTATGATTTAAGAGGTCACGGTAAGTCTTCTAAAAGTGAATCATATGAATTGAATGATCACGTTGAGGATTTGAAAATTTTAATGGAGAAATTAAATATTCATGAGGCACACATACTTGGACATGATTTAGGTGGTGTGGTCGCTAAGCTGTTTACAGATAAATATGCCTATCGTGTCAAATCATTAACCACCATAGCTGCAAAAAAGGATGATTTGATACACAGCTTTACACAGTTATTAATTAAATACCAAGATGAAGTCGCTGGATTTAATAAATCAGAAGCTTATATTTTATTGTTCTCAAAGCTGTTTAAGAACCAAGAAAATACGATGAAGTGGTATCAAAAGCAAAAAATATATAGTACTAAGTCTGAAGATGATAGTGCGGCGGCAATTCGTTCATTAATTTTACACCAAGATGAACCAATATATATGAAAAAGCGCACGTGTGTACCAACTTTATTAATTAATGGTGAACATGATCCATTAATTCAAGATAAATTGCATTTTAAATTAGAAGCTCACTTTTTAAATGTAACTAAAAAAATCTTTGATCATTCTGGTCACGCACCACATATTGAAGAACCAGAAGTATTTTTAGATTACTATTTGGATTTCATTAAAAGTGTATCGTGATTTGTGACATGTATCCCATAAGTTAGACTACGATCTAATTTATGGGGTATATTTTTATGTGGTGAATTTTTCTTTGATTGAGAGAACTAAGAAAATGTTATGTGAATTTTATTCAATTTATTCAAAATGTATTCATATATGTGAATGTGCCGTTATTGTTTGAATTATAAGATTATAAGCAAACCTCACTAAAGACTTACCACTCAAAGATAAAAAAGGGCATAAAAAAAGGAAGTTTAATAGAATGTATCATCTATCAAACTCCACCAAATTGCGCTAAACAAAATTACAATTCAATTTCGTTATTTGCTTCAGTGATTCGTTTATTTACTCGAGTTAATAATGACTCGATTTTTTTACGTTGTTGTGCATTAACAAGAATTAAAACAGTTCTTTCGTCATGCTCATTACGTTTTTTATCGAAGTAATCTTCTTGTGATAAAATTTTAACTGCTTTAACAACTTGTGGTTGTTTGTAGTTTAAGTGGTTAATAATATCTTTAAGATAGTATTCTTTTTCTTTGTTTTCGCTGATGTATGTCAATACAGCGAATTCTTCAAAGCTAATTGAAAATTCCTTTTTAATTAAACTTTTTAATTTGTCAGCATAAGTTACCATTGATAATAACTCAAAGCAATCATTAATTTTTGTAATTGCCATGTTTAAAACCTCCCTATTTGATGCATCTTGCTCGATACATTTGCCCGATATATTGATATCTAATCTTTATTTATTATAGATATGTTAGTCATAATTTTACATTAAATAAGTTTTATTAAATATATTTAATGCTCTATTATTTAGTTAATTATAACTAATTAAAAATGAGAAGTAAACAAAAAAGTGTTTATAAAACAAATTATTCATTAGACACATTGATTGTATTTTCGAGGTAGCAATTTGTACAGTCAAAAATATTACCATTTTTTAAAATTTGCCTTAATTTAATAAGTTTGAAAAGGTTATTTTTTTAATGAAACGATTTAGCGCAATTAAATGTTCCAATATTCAATGTGGATCTAAGTAATCTCTTGTCATAGAATCTTTCTTTCAAGTTAACTTCTTCTACTATTTATACCCATTTTTCGAACTTTTATCACTAAAAAAGAAAATTTATTATAATTTTTTTAATTTAGTAATTCCCATAGTAGTTCGATTTAAATGAAAACTCCTTAATTTTCATCAAAAAATCAAACTATAACACGTTAAAGTGACTAATTAGTAATCCGATTGATAGTAAGTAATCAATAGTAGAAAGTACGATTATTATAATTGTTAAGAACATCTTCAATTTATAATTTCGACTCAATGAATTATAAAATGTTGCATATTTTGACTTATTTTTAATTAATTGAATAACCAACTATGAAATATTAGCACGAATAACATAAATTTTGCTATTAATATGGTGCACATTATTGCAAAATAACATAAATTTAGGACTAAAGAATGAGTTGTCTATTAAAATCTACAAATTAATAATAGTTGTTACATATCATTTGATTTAGAATCATAGCTTATTCAAACATTTTTAGAGCACAAAAAAATAGCTTATCATTTTTAGAAAAAATTACAAGTTAAAATGATAAGCTAGATTAAATTTTAAAATAATCTCAAAAGTATAATACCGGATATGATACTTAGTAAACCAATTGACTTTCTTAATGTCATAGTTATTTTTGGAGAACCAAATAATCCAAAATGGTCAATCAATATACCCATTAGAATTTGCCCAAACATACCGATAATTGTGGTCAATGCTGCACCTAGATGGGGCATTAATATAATATTAGCTGTTACAAATGCCATACCAAGAATACCGCCGACGAAATAAATGGGTTTCAAATTCCCAAATTGTTTATGTTTTGTAGATATTTTTAATGAACGGTTGAGAATAATTGTTAAAACAAATAACGTTATCGTTCCGATTGAAAAAGAAACGAGTGAAGCGAATGCTGGTGAATGCGTATTGTAGGCAAGGGTACTATTAATGGCTGTTTGAATCGGTGGCAAAAATCCGAATATAAAGCCGAGAACTAACCATAATATTATATGATTTTGGTTTACTAATAATAAGTTATTTTTATTAAATTGGTTCATTAATATTATCCCGAAAAGTCACAATAATACTCCAAATGCTTTTATTAAATTAAATTCATGAATAGAAGCACCGAATAAGCCAAAGGTATCAATAAGGACACCCATTATAATTTGGCCTGCTACAGTGGCAATAACAGTTAATGTTGCACCTAATCTTGGTAATAATAATAAATTTCCAGTTAAGAAACTAACGCCTAATATCCCGCCAACGATCCATGTGTAATTAAACGTTTGATTACTATAAAAATGAGTCGTAAATACTTCTGGATTAATTACAATATTTAAAATGACTAAACACAATGTCCCAACTGAAAATGAAATTAATGAAGTATAAAAAGGTGATTTCGTATAAAGAGATAATCTCGAATTAACTGATGTTTGAATAGGGATAAGCATTCCTACAATAATGCCTAAAAAATAAAGTAATAGCATTTTTGATAAACCACGCTTTCTATTTGATAAATGAGTGATAAGGATATCTTAGCATTAAAGTTAAAATTTACAAACGTGTTTTAAGAGTTGAATGATTGATATCAAAGAACACCCCAGAATTTCATTATGAAAAACTGGGGTGTTTATGTGATGATTTAGATTATTTTATCATCAAAAAATGCTATTTCTTTTCTTCGAATAATACAGTTGTTGTTTTATCAACAATTTGAGCAGCATGTACTTTTGTAATTGCACCGCTATTAGATTGTAATATGTTTAAACCTACTAATGCGTTCATACTATCACGTGCAATTTGCTCTGTTACGAGATTATTCAATTGAGGTAATTGCAATTTGACTGGTTTGTCAGATGTAGATTTAAAACTTAATTCAAGTGTTTTGCTCATTAGTTGTGCCTCCTAGTTAAATTGAGAAAGATTTGATAACTTCGATATTACTGTAAGATTCTCCAGTAAGTCTTTCGATAATTTTGCTAAATGTTTTGATCTGGTCGTTTGTTGCTTCAGGGCTAATGTTTGCAAATCGACGTTTATATTCTATTTGTTTGCCATTTACGTCCGTTTTTGTCATTGATAAGACAATTGTAATGTGGTTGGTTTTACTCATTTTAATACCTCCTTTCACTCTATATATCGAAATGAATTTTAAAAAGGGTTAATTATTTTATTTATGTTTAAAATCTATAAAAAAGGAAATAGTTATATGTGACTAAAATATCGTTTGTTTATGATTAAGACACTTCAAGTGAGGAGGTAACAATGAATAAAGTAGAGGCAATTAAGAAAAATGAAGATATTATCAAAATGTATCAAGTACTCAAACACAAGTCGGAACGGGATTATTTATTTTTTAAGCTAGCTATACATAGTGGTTTGAAAGTGTTAGACTTATTAGCGCTCAAAGTTGAACAAGTGAAAATTCTTATTGATAATTGTAGGTTATCGGAATTGTGTAAAACACATTATCATTCGTTGATTAAAATAAAATTGCCAGAATCATTATCAAAAGAATTACTGTATTATATTAAGCAAAAAAATTTGTCAAATGAAGATTTTCTTTTTCAATCATTACGAACAAATCAAGTACTTTCTAGACAACAAGCGTATAGAATTATTCACAGGGCTGCCAAAGAAGCCAACATTGAGCATGTAGGTTTAACGACACTCCGTAAGACATTTGCTTTCCATGCATATCAAAAGGGAATACCAATAGTGATTATTCAAAAATATTTAGGACATCAATCGACTATAGAAACATTGAATTTTATAGGGCTAGAAAATGAATGTGAACACAGTATTTATATCACATTAAATTTATAAAAAAGGAGGAAAATAATGAGTTTGGTTTATTTATTAATAGCCTTATTAGTTATTATGGCTATGATTTTAGTAACTGTTAGTCATCGTTCTTTGGCTAACTATGCAGGTTATATCGCGCTTATTGCACCTGTTATATCATCTTGTTACTTTTTAATTCAAATACCATCAGTGATTAAGCAAAAATATATGTCTGTCTTCATACCGTGGCTCACTACATTAGATATTAATTTAGAATTACGCTTAGATGGCTTGAGTTTAATGTTTGCACTTATTATTTCAATTATAGGAATGGCTGTTTTCTTCTACGCAACACAGTATTTATCCTCTCGAAAAGATAATTTACCAAGATTTTATTTTTATTTAACGCTATTCATGTTTAGTATGATTGGCATTGTGTTGTCTAATAATACGATATTGATGTATGTATTTTGGGAATTAACGAGCGTGTCATCATTTCTTTTAATCTCATATTGGTATAACAATGGTGAAAGTCAATTTGGTGCGTTGCAATCATTTATGATTACTGTATTTGGAGGATTAGCACTATTAATTGGTTTTATCATGTTATATATAGTGACTGGAACAAACACTATATCTGACATATTAGCTCAAGCAGATCATATTAAAAATCATGCCTTATTTATTCCAATGATTTTCATGTTCTTACTCGGAGCCTTTACAAAGTCTGCACAATTTCCGTTTCACATATGGTTACCTAAAGCTATGGCTGCACCAACACCAGTGAGTGCTTATTTACACTCTGCCACAATGGTTAAAGCAGGTATATTTTTATTACTTAGATTTACGCCAGTATTAGGGTTAAGTAATTTGTACATATATATTGTGACGATTGTTGGCTTAACTACAATGCTATTTGGATCGATAACAGCATTAAAGCAATGGGATTTAAAAGGAATTTTAGCTTATTCAACGATTAGTCAATTAGGAATGATTATGACTTTAGTTGGCATTGGTGGCGGTTTTGCTCAACATCCACATGATGAACTGACTACAATCTATTCATTTACCTTGTTTGCTGCGTTATTCCATTTAATGAATCATGCAATTTTTAAATGCGCACTATTTATGGGTGTGGGTATTTTAGATCATGAAGCAGGTTCTAGAGATATCAGAATTTTAAGTGGGATGCGTCATCTATTTCCAAAAATAAATATAGTCATGACAATTGCTGCTTTATCTATGGCAGGTGTACCATTTTTAAATGGATTTTTAAGTAAGGAAATGTTTTTAGATGTTTTAACACAAGCAGCTCAGTTACCTCAATTTAATTTCGTATTGATGATTATGTTAGTTATTGTCGGTGTTATTGCGAGCATATTTACTTTCACATATGCGCTTTACATGATTAAAGAAGTATTTTGGGGGAAATACGACACCTCAGTTTGTACTAAAAAAAATATACATGAACCATGGCCGTTTAGTATTCCATCAATCGTATTAACAGTACTAATACCTTTAATATTTTTTATTCCAAACATTTTTGGCCAAACAGTTATCGTTCCGGCATTAAGAGCAGTTTCTGGTGTCGGTCATCAAATTAATCAATTTGTACCACATGTATCACAATGGCATGGCTTTAATTTACCATTCTTATTAACGTTAATTATTATTTTAGTTGGACTGGTAATGGCATTAAAAGTTGACTGGACAAGTATTATACCTGGAAAAATAAGACAGATTTCAGTTTCAAAAGGATATGAACATGTTTATCGATATTTTGAAAAATTTGCTACGAAGACCTTTAAACGAATCATGCAAGATCGCTTAAATCAATATATTATCATTACTTTATCTATTTTTATGATGATTATCGGATATGGTTATATCCGTATAGGATTTCCTAAAGTGCATCAATTACATGTTTCTGAATTCGGGCCTATGGAAATTATTTTAGCAATTGTTACTGTCATCATTGGTATGTCGTTGATTTTTATTCGTCAAAGACTGACGATGGTAATTTTAAATGGTGTTATAGGTTTTGTTGTAACATTATTCTTTATTGTTATGAAGGCCCCTGATTTAGCTTTGACTCAACTTGTAGTTGAAACGATTACGACAATACTATTTATTGTTAGCTTTTCAAGGTTGCCAAACGTACCAAGGTCTAAAGCGAATATAACAAGAGAAACTATCAAAATTGTTGTATCTTTGCTGATGGCAATTATAGTTGTATCACTTATTTTTATTGCTCAACAAGCAGATGGACTATCATCGATATCAGATTTTTACCATAAAGCTGATAAATTAACAGGTGGTAAAAATATTGTAAATGCCATACTTGGTGATTTTAGAGCATTAGATACTTTATTTGAAGGATTAGTATTGATTATTACTGGATTAGGTATTTACACATTATTAAATTATCAAGATCGGAGGGGACAAGATGAAAGAGAATGATGTTGTATTAAAAACTGTTACTAAACTAGTTGTATTTATATTATTGACTTTCGGATTCTATGTTTTCTTTGCCGGTCACAATAATCCAGGTGGCGGTTTTATTGGTGGATTGATATTTAGTTCAGCATTTATATTAATGTTTCTTGCATTTGATGTTGATGAAGTTTTAAAAAGTTTGCCAATTGATTTTAGAGTATTAATGATAGTTGGTGCATTGGTATCTTCTATGACAGCTATTATACCGGCATTTTTTGGTAAGCCGTTCTTATCTCAATATGAAACGACTTGGGCGCTTCCAATTTTAGGGAAAATCCATGTGTCCACAATAACGCTATTTGAATTAGGCATATTATTCTCTGTAGTTGGTGTTATTGTCACTGTAATGTTGTCACTTAGTGGAGGTAGGTCATGAATTTAATATTATTATTAGTTATTGGATTTTTAGTGTTTATTGGTACTTACATGATTTTATCTATTAATTTAATACGTATTGTCATTGGTATTTCAATTTACACGCATGCAGGCAATTTAATTATTATGAGCATGGGGACATACGGTTCTAATAAATCAGAGCCACTGATCACAAGCGGAAACCAATTATTTGTAGATCCATTACTACAAGCAATTGTACTTACTGCAATTGTTATTGGATTTGGTATGACTGCCTTTTTACTTGTACTTGTTTATAGAACGTATAGAGTAACGAAAGAAGATGAAATTGATGGTTTAAGGGGGGATGATGATGCTAAGTAATGTACTGATTTTACCGATGCTATTACCATTCCTATGTGCTTTGATTCTTGTGTTTTTAAAAAATAATGACAGTATATCTAAATATTTGTATCTAAGCACGATGACTGTTACAACATTGATTTCATTAATATTATTAATTTATGTTCAAAATCATCGACCGATTACATTAGATTTTGGTGGTTGGACGGCGCCGTTCGGCATACAATTTTTAGGAGACTCTTTAAGTTTAATCATGGTTACGACCGCTTCTTTTGTCATTACATTAATCATGGCATACGGATTTGGTCGTGGAGAACAGAGAGCAAATCGTTATCACTTACCATCTTTTATATTGTTTTTAAGTGTAGGTGTGATTGGATCATTTCTGACATCTGATTTATTTAATTTATATGTCATGTTTGAAATTATGTTACTCGCTTCATTTGTATTAATTACACTTGGACAATCTGTTGAGCAATTAAGGGCGGCTATTATCTACGTCGTATTAAACATTATCGGTTCGTGGTTATTTTTATTAGGAATAGGCTTGTTATATAAGACTGTAGGCACACTTAACTTTTCACATATTGCTTTACGCTTAAATGAAATGGGTGATAATAAAACAGTAACGATGATTTCGCTTATCTTCTTAGTCGCATTTAGTAGTAAAGCAGCACTTGTTTTATTTATGTGGTTACCTAAAGCATATGCAGTGCTAAATACTGAATTAGCAGCATTGTTTGCAGCTTTAATGACTAAAGTTGGTGCCTATGCATTGATTCGCTTCTTTACATTAATATTTGATCAACATAACAATTTGATACATCCGTTGATAGCTGTTATGGCTTCAATAACAATGATTATAGGAGCGATAGGAGTTTTAGCATATAAAGACATTAAAAAGATTGCAGCATACCAAGTCGTTATTTCAATAGGATTTATCATTTTGGGTTTAGGAACAAATACATTTGCAGGTATTAATGGTGCCATCTTTTATTTAGTAAACGATATTGTTGTAAAAACACTACTATTCTTTATTATTGGTAGCTTAGTTTATATAACTGGTTATCGTCAATATCAATATTTAAATGGCTTAGCTAAAAAAGAACCTTTCTTTGGTGTCGCATTTATTATAATGATATTTGCAATTGGTGGCGTGCCACCGTTTAGTGGATTCCCAGGAAAAGTACTTATTTTCCAAGGTGCATTGCAAAACGGCAATTATGTAGGACTAGGTTTGATGATTATTACAAGCTTAATTGCTATGTATAGTTTGTTTAGAATTTTATTCTATATGTATTTTGGAGATAAAGATGGCGAAGAAGTTCATTTTAAGAAGATACCGAGATATCGTAAAGGTATACTTAGTATTTTAGTCTTCGTTGTAATTGCTATTGGAATAGCTTCACCTATATTATTGAAAATTACAAATGATGCAACAGAACTTAATACAAATGACCAATTATATCATCAACTTGTTAATCCGCATTTGAAAGGAGAAGACTAAATGAATCAAATTGTTTTAAATATTATCATTGCATTCTTATGGGTGTTATTTCAAGATGAAGATCATTTTAAATTCTCGACTTTCTTTTCTGGATATCTGATTGGTTTAATTGTCATATATATATTACACAGATTTTTTAGTGATGATTTTTATGTTCGAAAAATATGGGTGGCAATCAAATTTGTAGGTGTTTATTTATATCAATTATTGACATCTAGTATCAGCACAATTAATTATATTCTTTTCAAAACTAAAGATATGAATCCAGGATTATTGTCTTATGAAACAAGGCTCTCAAGTGATTGGGCAATTACATTTTTAACCATATTAATTATCATTACACCTGGATCTACTGTTATAAGAATTTCTCAAGACTCTAAAAAGTTTTTTATTCATAGTATTGATGTATCTGAGAAGGAAAAAGAAAGCTTAGTTAGAAGTATTAAGCATTATGAAGACTTAATATTGGAGGTGTCGCGATGATTCAGTCAATAACACATATGATGATAATTAGTGCGCTTATTATTTTTGGTATCGCATTTATCGTTTGTTTATTTAGACTAATAAAAGGTCCGACAACAGCAGATCGAGTAGTTACATTTGATACTACAAGTGCAGTCGTTATGTCAATCGTTGGAGTGTTAAGTGTATTGATGGGTACGGTATCCTTTCTAGATTCCATCATGCTAATCGCCATAATATCATTTGTAAGTTCTGTTTCGATTTCTAGATTTATTGGCGGGGGGTATGTGTTTAATGGAAATAACAAAAGAGATCTTTAGTCTTATTGCTGCTATGATGCTTTTGTTAGGTAGTATTATTGCGCTTATTAGTGCAATTGGAATTGTTAAATTCCAAGATGTATTCTTAAGGAGTCATGCTGCTACTAAAAGTTCAACATTGTCTGTATTGCTTACTTTAATAGGTGTACTTATTTATTTTATTGTGAATACAGGTTTTTTCAGCGTACGGTTGATACTATCTCTTGTTTTTATAAATTTAACTTCACCAGTAGGCATGCATTTAGTAGCTCGAGCCGCATATCGAAATGGGGCTTACATGTATAGAAAAAATGATGACCAAACACACACTTCATTACTATTAAGTTCTAATGAACAAAATTCTAGCGAAGCATTGAAAGCCCGGGCACAAAAAAGAGAAGCCCATCGAAAATCTTGGTACCAGAAAGACCGATGACTATAGTGAAAAGATTGGTAATCCCACTTATTATATTAAAATAAATAATCAAATGAGCACTTTGAGACATGTAATGTTTTGTCGAAGTGCTCATTTTGTTAATTAATCGCTGGTAACGATACGATACACAAAAGCAAGATGTTTATTTATTCAAACAATTAGTGATAAAATAAAATTAAATAATTGCAAATTTGAGTACTGCAATCGTAGAGCAAAATCTATATTAAGGTACTTTCGTGGTCGTTAATTAAATTTATCCTCAAAAGTATTATTACAACGAGATGTGATACTTAATTTTCAATTAAACAATACTTTTTAGAGAGGTGAAAGTTTGGAAATATTTGAAACAATACTTATATTTATAGCTGTTGTGATACTAAGTTCTTTCGTCCATACTTTCATACCTAAAGTACCCCTAGCATTTATACAAATTTTCTTGGGCATGTTACTATTTATTACCCCAATCCCTGTTCAATTTAATTTTGATTCTGAATTATTTATGGTAACAATGATCGCGCCTTTGTTATTTGTAGAAGGTGTTAATGTATCTAGAGTACATTTGAGAAAGTACATTAAACCAGTAATGATGATGGCATTAGGTTTAGTAATCACTACTGTTATAGGTGTTGGCTTATTTATACATTGGATATGGCCGGACTTACCTATTGGGGCAGCATTTGCAATTGCAGCAATACTTTGTCCTACCGATGCAGTAGCTGTACAAGCAATCACTAAAGGAAAAGTATTGCCAAAAGGCGCAATGACTATCCTTGAAGGTGAATCATTATTAAACGATGCCGCTGGTATCATTTCTTTTAAAATAGCTGTTGGCGTATTAGTAACAGGTGCATTTTCACTTGTAGATGCAGTGCAGTTATTTTTAGTTGCATCATTAGGTGGTGCAGTCGTTGGTTTGCTTATAGGTATGGCATTAGTAAGATTCCGATTGACATTGATGCGTCGGGGATATGAAAACATTAATATGTTTACGATAATTCAATTGTTAACACCGTTCGTTACATATTTAATTGCTGAATTATTCCATGCATCAGGTATCATTGCAGCAGTAGTTGCTGGTCTAGTCCATGGATTTGAACGAGATAGAATTATGCAAGTACGTACACAATTACAAATGAGTTACAATCATACATGGAATATTTTAGGCTATGTTTTGAATGGCTTTGTCTTTTCAATACTAGGTTTTTTAGTTCCTGAAGTTGTCATTAAAATTATTAAAACAGAACCACACAATTTGATCTTTTTAATTGGTATAACAATTGTTGTTGCATTAGCCGTATACTTATTTAGATTTGTTTGGGTTTATGTCTTATATCCATATTTTTATTTAGCCATCAGTCCATTCCAAAAAATGATGTCTAAAAATGATGATGATAATCCGACGACTGAGAAGCCACCGAAGCGCAGTTTATATGCTTTAATTATGACTTTATGTGGTGTGCATGGAACAATTTCTTTAGCAATCGCACTAACGTTGCCGTATTTTTTAGCAGGACATCATGCGTTTACGTATAGAAATGACTTATTATTTATAGCATCAGGCATGGTAATTATTAGTTTAGTAGTTGCTCAAGTCTTGTTACCAATGTTAACAAAACCAGCACCTAAAACTGTTATTGGCAATATGTCGTTTAAAGTCGCTAGAATTTATATACTTGAACATGTTATTGACTACTTAAATCAGAAATCAACATTTGAAACGAGTTATAAATATGGCAATGTCATTAAAGAGTATCATGATAAGTTAGCATTTTTAAAAACAGTAGAAAAAGATGATGAAAACTCAAAAGAATTAGAACGATTGCAAAAAATCGCATTTAATGTTGAAACGAAAACACTAGAATCCTTAGTAGATGAAGGACAAATTACAAATAGTGTGCTTGAAAACTATATGCGTTATGCAGAACGAACGCAGGTATATAGACAGGCATCTTTAATTAGAAGAATGATAGTGTTATTACGTGGTGCATTATTGAAACGACGAGTTCAAACGAAAGTCAACTCTGCTTCTTCGTTAAGTGTTACGGATAACTTAATGGAATTAAATAAAATCAATAAGTTAGTTCATTATAATGTTGTAAGTCGATTATCTAAAGAGACGACTAAAGATAATACACTTGAAGTAGGGATGGTTTGTGATGGTTATTTAATGAGGATTGAAAATTTAACACCATCTAATTTCTTTAACTCAGCAAGTGAAGATACGATCACTAAAATTAAATTAAATGCTTTAAGAGAACAACGTCGCATTTTACGTGAATTAATTGATACAGATGAAGTATCTGAAGGAACTGCTTTGAAATTAAGAGAGGCAATCAATTACGATGAAATGGTTATTGTAGATAGCATGACATAGTTGAAAAAAGAGCATGATGAAAAATTATTTTATTTTTCATCATGCTCTTTTGATATGAATTATGTTTACACGATATAACTTGTTTATGAATAGTTACTTAGTAGTTGTTTCGCTATGAACAGCTATTTTTAATAAGATGGATGAAAGCATTGCCAATAAAATAGCAACAACAATTGATAAGTTAAACTGATTATCGATAGAGAATAATATACCACCAATTAATGATCCTAATCCGATTCCTAAATTTAATATTGAAATATCATAGCTCAATATTTGACTTGGATCACCTTTTAAAAACTTAAGTAAAGCATATTGGACTGTTGGATTTGTTCCCCAATGAAATAAATTCCATGTAAAGATAGATAAAATTAAAAGTATGACATTTTGTCCAGTCAATAAGATAACCATAATCGAAATAACATAGACAATTATAATGATATTTCCAGCAATCCTATATCCTTTCTTTTCAGCTAAATTATTTCCTAATTTTGAACCTAAAACACCTGCAACACCTGAGAAAAATAAACATAAACTTACTATCCAGATGCTATGGCCTTTACTTTTTACTAAAGGCTCAATATATGTAAACAACATGCTATTAGAAATCATCATGATTAATAAAAAGCTCAACATGATTAATGTGCCTTTTATATTTACTAATTGGTATTTAGATTGATTAGTAACACTATAGTGTGATTTATTCGGGATAAATAGCATCACACCTAGTAGACATAAAAAAGTAATGACCGCAATGATATAAAAAGGAATTTTCCAATTGTAATGGGAAGCAATTAATGTACCTATGGGTATACCTAGTATATTTGCTGCGCTAAAGCCTACGTATATGTTAGCGATAACCGATGCTTTGTATTCTTCTGGAACAATATTTGCACCAGTAGACATGAGTTTTACTGTGATTAATGAAGCAATGCCAGCCATGATTATTCTAACTAGACATAGAAGGAAATAATTAGTCATTACAGTTGTGAGTAAGCTGAAAATAATAAAGAGTAACAAACAGGTTACTAATAATTTTTTGTCATTAATATTACTAGTCATTTTTGTTAGGATAGGGCTGAGAATTGAAAATGCAACAGCATATAAAGTTACTAGCTGACCTATTAAAGCATTGCTAACATGAAATTCATTACTCATTTCATTTAACATTCCTACTACAATTAAATCTGAAACACCAACAATAAACATTGTAAAAAAGCCAATCAAAGTTACAATTTTAGTATCTGACATATATTACTCCTCAAAATTAAGTTCTTTAACATTATTAATTATAAAATTCGGATTTTCAGCTTTTAATACTTCAATACTATGACTTCCCCAAGTTACAGCACAAGAATCAATATCGGCATTTTTAGCCATTTTAATATCAAAAACGGCATCTCCAACATAAATAGTTTCTTTCTTCTGTAAATCATATTTTTGTAAAATATATATAATTCCATCAGGAGAAGGTTTATATTTCTTTACTTTATCTGAACCAATGACTTCAACAAATAGCTTAGCTACGCCTAATTTAGACAAGTTTCTTTCTAATACATTTGTTCTTTTACTAGAAACTACGAATAACTTATAGTTTTGATGAAGTGATTCTAGCTGTTCTTGCATGCCTTTATAAATTTTTAAATGATGTGCTTCAGTCTCTTTGTAATTTTCTCTAAACAATGTCATTAGTTCGGTGAGTTCTTTGTCATTCAATTTAATAGCACTCATTAAATTAAAAGACTCTTCAATCGGGATACCCATATAATATTCTATTTGTTCATCGCTAGGTATGTTCAAACCATAGTCGTTAAAAGCCTTTTTAGTAGCAATTAGACTACATGTTTTTGAATCAGCGATAGTACCATCAAAATCAAATATAATATTCTTATACAAAAGTCTACACCTCTCAAATTATTTGTCGTGTTTTATTTTAAATATCGTAAGGCAATTAAATCATTGATATAGTCAATTTTACAAATATTCTTATTGGTTTCATAACGATTATTAAATGTAGCTACTTTAATTTTATTTTTATATTTTTCAATATGACGTGGGTTATTAGTGATTAAGACATTATCTTTATTAATATCATTATTATTATGAGATTCTGTAAGTGTTGAAAAAGTTATGTTGTTATATAGTTGACTGAGATAATCGAGCTGTAAGGCATAGTCTATGATTATTCTTTGAGGTTTGAAAGGGGAGAATTTCCAAGGTTCATATGATGGGTCATCATTTTTATCTCCAATAAAGTATGATAATTTTGCAGGAGAAAATTCACCTGAACCTATAACTGGACCTAAACCAGAATGAACAGGACAACCATCATACTTTTCAGCTAGATTTCTAACTAATTTCTGTGCTTTAGCTTTTGTTTCAATATTTGAATTAAAATACTCATCAGATTTACTAAGCGTTTGCATAGCTAATGTAATAAAAGAACCTAAGTTTCTAGATTTTCTATGAGTATAACTACTTGAGCTGAAATTAATAAACCATAATTCATCTTTGAATTTAAAGGCATATTCATCAGTAAAGGGGTCATTATCAATACTATCATTCTTATTGCCATATAAATTTTTCATTGTGGAGAGCACTTGCCAAGCTAAAAATTGTTTCGCATGAATAGTCATATCACCAATTGGTTCAAAATATACTAATAAGCCAGAAATCCCTCGCTCATTCTTTTTCATTTTATCCAATTCATTTAAATATTGGTCAATATCGGTCGATAGCTCTTTAGGATTGTATGGATAGTTTAATGCAGAATAAAAATGTACTTCTTTTTTGTGACCTTGAACGCCAAATACACACGGAAAACCTTTAGATTCAATGACTTCTATAGATTTGTGAGTTTCGGTTTCTAACCATTTATAATCTTTAGGCAGCTGGTTTAAATTGTTTTGAAAAAAGAACATTCCATCACCTCAAAATAGTAGTGTACATTTGAATTATAAATGAAAATATAGAATATTCAAATAATGTTTATGTAAAGTTTTTTAAGAAAATAAAGTTAGTTATTTACATTTTATTTGATTGAATTATTATTATTATTATAGGATGATTTTTCAAGAGGTAAAAATTATTGATTAAAGGAAATAGGAGCATGAATAAAAAAATAGCCACACTCATATGACATCGGATGAGTGTGGCTTAAGGATCTATGGGGGGAGGAAACCATAGATGTTTACTTTGATAGGCCAGATTAAATATCAAAGTATGCGATTATTTATAGCTTGATGCAAAAGTGGTATGCCTACTAAAAGTTACTGCACATAACTTTTAGTATTCCGTTCAAAGGAAAGGGGCATACAATTGAACAATCTGTAATAGTACTTTTAACCAGCTATGCTAAAAGTCTAGTAGGGAGAACAGTTGTCCAATCACATAAGAACCTCAAACTTTGTTGCTACGATTAAGAAAAGCCTTTTTAAAGTTAGTATGTAATACAATTTATTCGCGCGTGTGAATCTCTTTAAAAGAGTGTGTAGGGAATGGCGTTACATAAATTGTATTAGAAGAACTTCTAACGCATCTCTGTGGTTAAAAGAGATGAAGGGAACGACAGTTTATTTAAACTGCATAAGAACTTCTAGCTTTTCTCTTAGAACTTCTAGCTTTTCTCTCTCGTTCAAAGAGAAGTTCTAATACCACCATATCGTGCGATCGGGAACGGTATATATATTAATAGGAGGGTAATATATATTTAACGCACGATATGGGACTATTAGTCTTCGACTTTGTTATGTTGATGTATGGCCTAAAATATTGGCAAAACCAATATTTTAGGTTGCATCAACATCAATTCATCATACTTCATTAAACTCAGCGTGTTATTTCATGCTTCCGTGTACAGTTTCAATGTTAGATTTCATCATTTTATAGTAAGAATCACCTTTAGTGCCTTCTTTACCAATTGAATCTGTGTACACTTCACCGAAGATATCTTTCTTCGTTTCTTCTGATAAACTTTCCATTGCTTTTTTATCAACACTTGTTTCAACTAATAAGTGTTTTAATTTATGTGCTTTTACAAACTCGATTGCTTGTCTCATTTGCTCTGGTGTACCTTGTTTTTCAGTGTTAATTTCCCAAATATAACCAGGTGTAATTCCATATTGTTTTGAGAAGTATTTAAATGCACCTTCACTTGTAATCATGGCACGTTGTTCTTTTGGAATATCATTAAATTTATCTTTACTATCATTATTTAACTTTTCCAATTGTGCAATGTACTTATTACCTTGTTTTTCATAATCTGCTTTATGTTTTTTGTCGTTATCGATAAATGTTTGTTGAATTGTTTTTACGTATTTAATACCGTTGTCTAAACTTAACCATGCGTGTGGGTCTTGTTTATCTTTGTTGCCTTCTTCACCGTTTAAATAGATAGGTTTAACATCTTTTGATACTGCGATAACTTTTTTATCTTTTAAAGATTTACCAGCTTGTTCTAAGGCTTTTTCAAACCAACCGTTACCTGTTTCTAAGTTTAAGCCGTTATATAAAATGACGTCAGCGTCAGTTAACTTTTTAATATCTTTAGGTTTAACTTCATATTCATGAGGATCTTGACCAACTGGGACAATACTATGAATATCGACGTTGTCTCCACCAACATTTTTAGCCATATCGTATAAAATTGAATTTGTCGTTACAACTTTTAGTTTGCCATTTGACTTATCACTACTTTGTTTACCACCAGTACCACATGCAGCTACTAGAAGTAAAAAGGCTAATAATAAAGGTATTAATTTTTTCATGTTAAACTTCCTCGTTTCTTTCTATTCGTAAATTTTGTAAAAAATAATGTGATGATATAAATTACAAATGTACAAAGTACAATTGTTGCACCACTAGGAATGTTGTAAATATAGCTATAATAAAGTCCGACAATTGAACTTATGACACTTATTAAACTCGCTATAATCATCATTGAATACAGTTTTTTACTTATTAAAAATGCTGTAGATGCAGGTGTAATTAATAAAGCAACTACAAGAATAATACCAACCGTTTGAATACTTGCGACTGTTACTAATGAAAGTAATAACATTACAAAGTAATGTAGCAGTGTAGTATTTAGACCACTCATTCTACTGAACGTTGGATCGAACGTAGAAATCATTAATGGTCGATAGAAAATAATGATCAATATAAGGACGATTGAACCAATCACAATTGTTGTTAAAAAAGCACTATTTGTGATTGCTAGTAAGTTACCAAATAAAATATGGTACAAATCTGTCGTTGTGTTTATTAAGCTTATAATAATAATCCCTGAAGCTAAGAAAGCGGTAAAACTAATTCCAATCGCGGCATCTGGTTTCGTTTTACTACTAGATGTGATATAACCGATAAAAATACTGGCAATCATACCAGTTACAAGTGCACCTACAAACATTGGAATACCAAATAAGAATGATAGGGCAACACCTGGCAATACAGCGTGACTCATTGCATCTCCCATTAACGAAAGACCTCGTAATACAATCAAACTACCAACTGTACCGCAAACAATCCCTACAATAATTGAAGTTATCAATGCTCGATTTAAGAATTGGTATGTAAATAAATGTTCGACAAACTCTAACATGTTATATTGCTCCTTTGACTAGGGTCACTACAGTCTGTACTACTCATAAAAGTTTCATTTAAGCGAGTGACACTCATAGCTTCTTCACTATCACCAAAGTATCGTAATGTTTGATTTAATAGAATAATGCGATCAAAGTATTGTTTTGCTTTTGATAAATCATGGTGGATAATCAGGATAAGTTTTCCTTGTTGTTTTAAATTTTCTATTTTTGTCATAATCAATTTTTCGCTACTAAAATCAATTCCTACAAACGGTTCGTCTAGAAAATATACTTCACTTTCGGACATCAATGCTCTCGCTACTAATACACGTTGTAACTGTCCACCACTTAATTCTGAAATTTGTCGATGACGTAAAGTTTCTAATTCCAAATCGCTTAATAACTGTTTAAGTTTATCCCTTGCTGATTTATTAGGTCGTCTAAACCATCCAATTTCTTTATAGCAACCTGATAAAATCACTTGTTCCACACTTATTGGAAAATCTAAATCAATATGTGCTTTTTGTGGAATATATGTAATGTGTTGCAGTTGTTGTTGTATAGGTTTGTTATATAACAATTTTGTACCGGTAGCGTTAAATTCGCCAATTAAAGATTTGATTAGCGAAGATTTACCAGCACCGTTTGGGCCCATGATACCAATGATTTCACCGCGAACTGGTATCGATAAAGAAATGTTTTTAAGTACATGCTTATTACCTAAAAACAAATTTAAATCTTTTGTTTCTAACAAACGTTTATACCTCCTAATTAAAAGTTTAGGCTAACCTAATTAATTGTATAATAAACTGAGAATATTTATCATGTCAAGTAAATTCGTGATATAATAAAGTGAATGTATGTGAGGTGAAAGTATGTTAACTGAAGAAAAAGAGGATTATTTAAAGGCAATTCTTACGAATAATGGCGATAAAAATTTTGTAACAAATAAAATCTTATCTCAATTTTTAAATATTAAGCCTCCATCTGTAAGTGAAATGGTAGGTCGTCTTGAAAAAGCTGGTTATGTCGAAACAAAACCATATAAAGGTGTTAGATTAACAGAAGATGGTTTAACGCATACACTTGATATTATTAAGAGACATCGACTATTAGAATTATTTTTAATAGAAATATTGAAATATAATTGGGAAGAAGTTCATCAAGAAGCAGAAATTTTAGAACATCGAATCTCAAATTTATTTGTAGAGAGATTAGATAGTCTATTAAATTTTCCTGAAACGTGTCCACATGGTGGAGTTATACCAAGAAATAATGAATATAAAGAGAAATATGTTACAACTATTTTAAATTATGAACCGGGTGATCTTGTAACTATCAAACGCGTGAGAGATAAAACGGATTTATTAGTGTACCTGTCTAGTAAAGATATATCGATAGGTAATGAAGTTGAAATCGTTTCTAAAGATGAAATGAATAAAGTGATTATTATTAAACGCAACGACAATGTTATAATTATTAGCTATGAAAATGCTATGAACATGTTCGCTGAAAAATAAAATAAAGAAGCCTTAAAGTTATACGTTAATGAACTAGTAGACATTGACGGATTATAATTTAAGGCTTCTTTTTATTAACTTATTAGATGAGTGTATTTAAGTAAAATATTTACTGCATAAAGATTAAAGATAATCCAAATTGTACTGTAAATAAAGATTGGAACATGACTAAGATCTTTAAGTGCACTTCCGTCCCATTGTGGGCTTGGACGCTGTATAGTTAATTTTGCAATTGTCCAACTAGATTGAAGGACTTCGCCTAGTAAAACACCTAATATAAATTGATAACTAATAGTGACAATCATTTGGATTGCTAATATATTGTCATCTTTTAATATAAAGTAAAGCATAATTGAAATTAATGTAATAACAATAATAGGTGAACCTTTTCTAGATGTTAATATTAGAAAATAGATAAATATCAATAAGTAGCTAAAAATAAATATACTAGGTATTTGATAGTGACTTGATGCTAAACCTATGAGCAACATCAATGGGGGCATTAAGTAACCACCTAGCGTTGTAAGCCATTGACCTGCTAAATGTCTGGATTGCGTAACAGCAAATCCTTGTTGTAGCGTTTGTTGCCGTTCTCTTGGGCTTGTAACAATAACTAAATCTTTTGCTCGTCCTCCAGCTATTTTATTAAATAGCACATGTCCAAACTCGTGTGTAAGCACAGGGATATAATTTAATATGATATCCAAATAATTCAATAAAGGTTTATGTCTAAAATGGTGGATGACGATATAGATTATTGCAACGAAAACAATAATGTATATATTTAGTTCTGTTGTTGTATTAAGAAAATTTGTTAAGTAATTCATTGTGTAACCTCATATAAGATTATAGATTAGAAATTCATGCTCTCTTATTATAAAGGAAAATGTCATAATTGGCGTTAGACTTTAGACTTACGTTAGTTAAACTAATTTTAATTTTTGTGAAGGAAATAATGTGTTAAAATAAAGCAAAATCATTTCGATATAAATGGGATAAGTATGATTCTTGTTAATTTTAATTACACTAATATAATAATGATAAAAGATAGGAGATTCCTTTTATGACTGTTGAAGAAACAAGCAACACATCTAAAGTTGATATTTTAGGGGTCAATTTTGATAATACAACAATGTTACAGATGGTCGAAAACATTAAAACATTTTTTGCGCATCAATCAACAAATAATCTTTTTATAGTGACAGCTAACCCTGAAATAGTTAATTATGCAACAACACATCAAGCATATTTAGAATTAATTAATCGAGCAAGTTATATTGTTGCCGATGGAACAGGTGTAGTAAAAGCCTCACATCGCTTGAATCGTTCATTATCTCAACGTATACCAGGTATTGAGTTGATGGATGAATGTTTAAAAATTGCACATGTAAATCATCAAAAAGTATTTTTACTTGGGGCAACAAATGAAATTGTTGAAGCGGCGCAATATGCATTGCAACAAAGATACCCAAATATTACGTTTGCACATCATCATGGATATATTGATTTAGAAGATGAAACTGTGGTTAAGCGCATTGAATTATTTAAACCAGATTATATATTTGTAGGTATGGGATTCCCTAAACAAGAAGAGTGGATTATGACACATGAACAACAATTTGTTTCTACTGTTATGATGGGAGTTGGTGGTTCTTTAGAAGTATTTGCAGGAGCTAAAAAGAGAGCACCATTTATCTTCAGAAAATTAAACATTGAGTGGGTGTACCGAGCATTAATTGATTGGAAACGAATTGGTAGACTTAAGAGCATTCCAATATTTATGTATAAAATAGCAAAGATAAAAAGAAAAAATAAAAAGTCAAAATAAGATTGGAATATAAAAAATAAACCGAGAATTACCTAGAGAAGAGGTGGATTCTCGGTTTGTTTTCTATTTAATAACAAAGCGTGATTCATCAAGTTTGTTTCTAAAATCTTTTTGTTCAGCTTTTGATTTCTTTTTAAAGTCATTTAAGAAAGCTTCGTATTTAGGTAAAACATCATCAAGTTCACCATAATCTTTTAATTTACCGCCTTCAATCCACGCTATCTTTGTACAGAATTGTCTAACTTGGCCTAAATTATGACTAACAAAGAAAATGGTTTTATTTTGTTCCTTAAATTCGTATATTTTATCTAAACATTTTTGAGCAAACGTTTGGTCACCAACAGACAAAGCTTCGTCAATGACTAGGATATCTGGGTTTACTGTAATATTAATCGAGAATCCAAGCTTTGCACGCATACCACTTGAATACTTTTTAACTGGTTGATAAATGAACTCACCTAGTTCACTAAATTCGATAATCTTAGGTGTCATTGCTTTGATTTCTTTGCGTTTAAACCCCATGCATAACATTTTAAATTCAATATTTTCAATACCTGTTAATTGTCCGCTTAATCCAGCGCTAATGGCAATTACGCTTACTTCGCCGTTACGGTCAACTTTTCCAACGGTAGGTGATAATGATCCACCTATAATATTGCTTAGCGTTGATTTACCAGATCCATTTATGCCAACGAGCCCAATCACATCACCTTCGTATGCTTTTAAGCTAATATCGTCTAAAGCGAAAAATGTTTTATTTTTATGTTTGGGAATAAGTGCATCTTTCATACGTTCTTTATTCGTACGATAGATACGATATTCTTTTGTTACATTTTTAATGTTTACCGAAACGTTCATTTGTAGACCTTCCTTATTCACATTTATCTAGATTATAATATACTACTCAACAGTTGTTAAATTTTAAAACCTGTTGTAAAGTGTATAGAAGATTTTGTTATTATCAAAGTTGGTAATATGACACAAAGTTTTAATCATTAGTGACAACAATGATATTTAAAAACTAAACTTATTTCAACTTACATGATTGTATACTATAATGTACTTGTAATAAACTAATATCTTAAAGAACTAGACAATAATTTTGATAACACCAATGTATAGTGATAGTATTTACAACAATTATTATAATACTATTAAGTTAAGTAGAGAAATAGTTAAACATTTGAAAGTGTGGTTTAATGGAATGTCAGCAATAGGAACAGTTTTTAAAGAACACGTAAAGAACTTTTATTTAATTCAAAGACTGGCGCAATTTCAAGTTAAAATTATCAATCATAGTAACTATTTAGGTGTAGCGTGGGAATTAATAAACCCAGTTATGCAAATTATGGTTTACTGGATGGTTTTTGGATTAGGAATAAGAAGTAATGCACCGATTCATGGCGTACCTTTTGTATATTGGTTATTGGTTGGTATTAGTATGTGGTTCTTCATCAACCAAGGTATTTTAGAGGGAACAAAAGCTATTACGCAAAAGTTTAATCAAGTTTCGAAAATGAATTTCCCTTTATCAATTATACCTACATATATTGTTACAAGTAGATTTTATGGACATTTAGGTTTGCTTTTACTTGTTATCATCGCATGTATGTTTACAGGTATTTATCCATCAATACATATCATTCAATTATTGATATATGTACCGTTTTGTTTTTTCTTAACTGCTTCAGTGACGTTATTAACATCAACACTAGGTGTGTTAGTTAGAGATACGCAAATGTTAATGCAAGCGATATTAAGAATATTATTTTACTTTTCACCAATTTTATGGCTACCGAAAAACCATGGTATAAGTGGTGTAATTCATGAAATTATGAAATACAATCCGGTTTATTTCATTGCTGAGTCATACCGTGCTGCGATTTTATATCACGAATGGTACTTTATGGATCACTGGAAATTAATGTTGTACAATTTCGGTATTGTTGCCATTTTCTTCGCGATTGGTTCATATTTACACATGAAATATAGAGATCAATTTGCAGATTTCTTATAAAATGAATACAAGATGATACCCTACTAACCATTAATAAATGGAAGTGGGGTACATTTTTGTTTATAATTTAATAAAATAACATATTAAGTTGGTGTATTATGAACGTTTTAATAAAGAGATTGTATCATTTGCTAATTCGATTGCTATGTAAAATAATTTCGACTCAAAAGAGTAATAAACCGCATATTGTTTTCATGATGACTTTTCCAGAAGATATTTTACCTATCATTAAGTCTTTAAATACATCGTTGTATGATGTAACTGTTTTAACAGCACCAAAAAATAAATTTCATTTATCGGCAATTAATAATCTTAATGTTGTAGAAATGTCAAATAAGACTCTAGTAAAACAAATTAAAGCTTTAAAAAGCGCACAACTCATAATTATCGACAACTACTACTTGCTATTAGGTGGATATAAAAAAGCGCCACACCAACGTGTCATTCAAACATGGCATGCAAGTGGCGCATTGAAAAATTTTGGTTTAACTGATAATCAGGTAGATCTATCTAATAAAGCGATGATCCAACAATATCGTCAAGTTTATCAAGCAACGGATTTCTACTTAGTAGGCAGTCCGTATATGGCGCATTGTTTTAAACAGTCTTTAGCTGCACGTGATGATCAAATGCTATATTTTGGTATTCCAAGAATTAACAAATATTTTACAGTAGATAGAGAAGCGATAAAAACACAATTGAAAGAACAATATGGAATAAAGAATAAACTAGCATTATATGTTCCAACGTATAGAGAAGATAGTGCGGATAATAGGGAGATAAATAAAACGTATTTTGAAAATGAACTTCCAGGATATACCTTATTGAATAAATTACACCCATCGATTGAAGTTTCAGAAAGTGATCAATTGACCTCAATTGATACGTCTACGCTTATGCTGATGGCAGATTTAATCATTAGTGACTATAGTTCGTTACCAATTGAAGCAAGTTTGTTAAATATTCCAACTATTTTTTATGTGTACGATGAATCAACATATGATAAAGTAAGAGGCTTAAATAAATATTATTTTGGCATACCTGAAAACTATAAAGTATATTCTGAGGCCGATTTAATTACTGCGATTAAAGCAAATAAGCATACGTTGAAACCGTTATTTAAAGATTGGCATATTTATAATACTGAACATAGTTTTCCTCAATTGTTAGAATATATAGATAAGATGGTGACAAAATGAGATTAACGATAATCATACCAACATTAAATAATGAAACAACGATTCGACAATTGTTGGTATCAATCGATAGTAAAGAGCATTACCGTTTCTTGTGCATTGATGGGGGATCTACAGATCAAACAATACCCTTAATTGAAAAATTACAAAAAGAATTAAAGCATATTACATTAATCCAATTACAAAATGCTTCAAAAGCAAGTTGTATTAATAAAGGCATAAAAGAAATTGAAATAACTGAAGGACATTATAGTGACGCTTTTATTGTTTTAAATCCAACCTCAATCTTATTACCTAATAAATTAGACTTGTTAACTTCAACTTTTAAAAATAATGAGAATATTGATATAGTTATAGGGCAAAGAGCAATTGATTATCATGGAGAATGGAAATTAAATGATATTGACAGTTATATTAAAAATAATCATATAGTTACTTTGCCACAACAACCTGAGTTATTATCATCTTTGACATTCGATAATAAATTATTAAGTGTAAAATTTGCTGATTTACGTTGTGATGAAAGTGTTGAAAATGTTTATAACCATGAGATGCTTGTTAAAGCATTACAAAAGGCTACGGATATTCAATTAGTAAGCCAACTTGTTATTGGTGATAATCAAGTGAATGAAGCGGATTTTAATAATACTATAGAGCTTTATCAATATTCGAAGGAAATAATGTCAGTAAGACAGCGTGTCATGGAAATGTTGTTATTACTTGAACAAAGATTGATTTATAGTGATTTGGTTGATCGACAATTATTTAATGCACATTTAAAACGATACTTATTGTTACATCCAGAGATGACGGAAACAATGATTTCATTAGTTAGTGACTACATCATGTCAATGCAACATTCAGATTATTTATCACACAATATGTTTGAAATAATAAATACTGTAGAATTTTTAGGTGTTAATTGGAATAAAGAAACTTATGAAAAGTGGCGTGAAATGTTAATTCAAGTAGGGATTAATAGACCTAGATATAGAAAGTTTTTAATACAACTTAAAGGGAGAAAGATTGTTCATCAAACAAAATCAATTTTAAAAATACTAAATTAAAATTGATGATATACATTACCAATTAAATGATGTAGCAATAAGAGGAGGACATTTTAATGAAACGAGTAATAACATACGGCACCTATGATTTACTTCATTATGGTCATATTGAGTTACTTCGTCGCGCAAGAGAGATGGGCGATTATTTAATCGTGGCACTATCTACTGATGAATTTAACCAAATTAAGCATAAAAAATCATATTATGATTATGAGCAACGTAAAATGATGCTTGAATCAATTCGTTACGTCGATTTAGTTATTCCTGAAAAAGGATGGGGACAAAAAGAAGATGATGTAGAAAAGTTTGATGTAGATGTCTTCGTGATGGGCCATGATTGGGAAGGCGAATTCGATTTCTTAAAAGATAAATGTGAAGTAATTTATTTAAAACGAACAGAAGGTATTTCAACTACAAAAATTAAGCAAGAATTATATGGAAAAGACGCAAAATAATAATCTATTCATTTTTTATCGAAGATATAATCCAAAAGGACGAGTTACACTTTTAAATGTGCAACTCGTCCTTTTTGACGTTATTATTTTCTTTTTCTAAATATAAGCTTGATAAGCATATGAATGATAAGTGCTAAACCGCCGACAAGACAAGCACCACCAATAATGGTGAATATAGGATGCTCTGTCCACATATTTTTAGCAACAGCATTTGCTTTTTGAATAATAGGCTGATGAACGTCTACTGTAGGAGGTCCATAATCTTTATTAATAAATTGTCTTGGATAGTCGACATGTACTTTGCCATCGTCAACTACCAATTTATAATCTTTTTTACTAAAACTACTTGGTAAAACATCATATAAATCATTTTCAACATAGTATTTCTTACCGTTAATCTTTTGCTCGCCTTTAGATAGTATTTTTACATATTTGTACTGGTCAAATGATTGTTCCATCAATGCATTTCCCATCATATTTCGTTGTTTTTCACCGCCAAGATTTTTATAATCACCTGCACCCATGATTACTTGATTAATTCTAAATTTACCACGTTTAGTTGTTATTGTGTGATTATAATTTGCTGTGTCACTTGATCCGGTTTTTAAACCGTCTGTACCTGGTAAACTCATTTTTGCGCCTTCTAGTGAATAGTTGAATGTATAATACGTTACTGCATGTGTAGTTGGAGCTAATTGTTTAGTAAAATCTAATATTTTAGGTGTTTCTTTTAATACATGCAAATCTAAAATTGCATAGTCTCTAGCTGTTGTAACTGTACGCTCTTGATTTTTATATTTCGTTGGAGCAAATGTACGTAATCTCGAATTTTCAGCACCTGTAGGATTGACAAAATGCGTATTCGTCATACCTAAAGCTTTAGCTTTATTATTCATTAAATCAACGAAATCACTTGTGTTTTTTGATACCTTATTAGCTAAAATTAATGCTGCTGCATTACTTGAATTAGATACTGTAATTTGTAATAAATCTGCAATTGTCCAAACTTGTCCAGGGTAAAGTTTCGTGTTACTTAACTCAGGTAATGTAGACATAATATATTCTTTGTTTGTCATTGTAACAGTATCATTTAATGAAAGTTGCCCTTTATTTACAGCTTCCAATGTTAAATACATCGTCATCAATTTTGTCATAGAAGCTGGGTTCCATTTTGTATCTATATTATATTGATACAACAGTTGTCCAGTTTGACTTACGTTGATAGCACTAGTTGGTTGATATGCTGCTGATAGGCCTGCATAACCATATTGATTTGCTACTTGTACTGGTGTTTCCGTACTATTAGCAGCCTGTGCATTTGGTGTCATAATACTTACTATTAAACATATGGTTATAATGATTGATATTAAATTTTTCATAAAACGTTAATCTTCCCTTTTCCATTCTTTAAATATTCCCTATGGGGAGTGGGACAGAAACGATAAAGAGCCACTAATGATTTATTATGTAGTGGTTCTTACACATTAGCCACAGTTAATGTGTACTTAAAAATAGGGATACATGAGTAAAACTCATGCATAAGAAATCCTAATTTCTAAAGAAAAAGTATTTCTTTATCTTTGTCCCACCCCAATAACTTGCATTGTTTGTAGAATTCTATTTGAAATTCTCTATGATGAGGCCCGCACCCCAACTTGCACATTAATGTCAGCTGACTTTTCGTCAGCTTCTGTGTTGGGGCCCCGCCAACTTGCACATTAATGTCAGATAACTTTCCGTCAGCTTCTGTGTTGGGGCCCCGCCAACTTGCATTGCCTGATGAAATTGTGGATCTAATTTCTCTGTGTTGGGGCCCCGCTTGTATTGAAAATAGCTTGTTACAAGTACGTTTTTATTCAGTCAACTACTGCTCAAATATATTGTAGAGCTTAGAACATTGCTTTATGTCCTAGACGTGATGTTACTCCCCGTAAATTAAATTGCTGTAAATTAAGTTTTTTACAGTTAATTTGAAAAAATAATTCAATTATATTACTCGTGTAGCTAAAGGTGTTATAATGTTTATACGAAGAACAAAATTACTTAAAAGCGATTAATTTTCATATAGTAATAACAGCTATGTATGTTGTATTACAAAAATTGCAATAGAAATATTCTACCATATAAATGTTATGAACGGTATTTTGGGGCAACGCTTTATTGTATTTTTAAAAAATTATTGGGAGAAAAGAAATTGATAGGATTACATGTATCTATCTAACATTAATGAACTATAAATTTCAAACAGAAGAGGTATTACTATGAAACGAGAAAATCCATTGTTTTTCTTATTTAAAAAACTTACATGGCCAGTGGGTCTTATCGTTGCAGCTATCACTATTTCATCACTAGGGAGTTTAAGTGGACTATTAGTACCACTGTTTACTGGACGAATTGTAGATAAGTTTTCCGTGAGTCATATCAATTGGAATCTAATCGCATTGTTTGGTGGTATCTTTGTCCTCAATGCGTTATTAAGTGGATTAGGTTTATATTTATTAAGTAAAATTGGTGAAAAGATTATTTATGCAATTCGCTCAGTTTTATGGGAACATATTATACAATTAAAAATGCCATTTTTTGATAAAAATGAAAGTGGACAATTAATGAGTCGTTTAACTGACGATACAAAAGTGATTAACGAATTTATTTCGCAAAAGCTTCCTAACTTGTTACCATCAATTGTTACTTTAATTGGATCGTTAATTATGTTGTTTATTTTAGATTGGAAAATGACACTATTAACATTTATAACAATTCCGATTTTTGTGCTTATTATGATTCCTTTGGGTCGTGTAATGCAAAAGATTTCAACAAGTACACAATCAGAAATTGCAAACTTTAGTGGGTTGCTAGGTCGAGTGCTTACTGAAATGAGACTAGTTAAAATATCAAATACAGAGAGACTTGAATTGGATAATGCCCATAAAAATCTTAATGAAATCTATAAATTAGGTTTAAAACAGGCTAAAATTGCAGCAGTTGTACAACCAATTTCAGGAATCGTTATGCTATTAACCATTGCGATTATTTTAGGGTTTGGTGCATTAGAAATTGCGACAGGGGCTATCACTGCAGGTACTTTAATCGCAATGATATTTTATGTTATTCAATTGTCTATGCCGCTGATTAATTTATCAACATTAGTTACAGATTATAAAAAAGCTGTTGGTGCAAGTAGTAGAATTTATGAAATAATGCAAGAGCCAATAGAACCAACGGAAGATCTTGAGGATTCTAAAAATGTCTTAATAGATGATGGCGTATTGTCATTTGAACATGTAGACTTTAAATATGATGTTAAGAAAATTTTGGATGACGTATCATTCCAAATTCCTCAAGGACAAGTCAGTGCTTTTGTAGGACCATCAGGTTCTGGTAAAAGTACAATATTCAATTTGATAGAACGTATGTATGAAATTGAATCAGGAGATATTAAATATGGACTTGAAAGTGTATATGATATTCCATTATCTAAATGGCGTCGTAAAATTGGATATGTTATGCAATCTAATTCGATGATGAATGGCACAATTAGAGATAATATTTTATACGGTATCAATCGACATGTAACTGATGAGGAACTAATTAACTATGCTAAACTAGCAAACTGTCATGATTTTATTATGCAATTTGATGAAGGTTACGACACACTCGTGGGTGAACGTGGTTTGAAACTTTCAGGGGGTCAACGTCAACGTATTGATATTGCTAGAAGTTTTGTGAAAAATCCAGACATCTTACTGCTCGATGAAGCAACAGCAAATCTCGACAGTGAAAGTGAATTGAAAATCCAAGAAGCATTAGAAACATTAATGGAAGGTAGAACGACAATTGTTATTGCCCATCGTTTATCTACAATTAAAAAAGCAGGTCAAATTATATTCTTGGATAAAGGACAAGTTACTGGTAAAGGTACACATTCAGAGTTAATGGCATCACATGATAAATATAAAAACTTCGTTGTGTCTCAAAAATTAACAGATTAATTTCATATAATTATAATACTAAGCTTGGAGCAAAAGCATGAATACAACTAATATAGTAAAGTTATTAAACTTTATTGGTTGAAAATGTTTACAATTTGCTTCAAGCTTTTGTCTGTTTTAAATATTTTTAAGTAGAGTGACATTTTAATTATTAAATAAATGAAATCGTTATTTTAAGAAAAAATGACGCGTGGTATAATACAAGTTGTAAGCAAACATACATATATTAAAACTGTAACCCAATGTCGTAATTTTTCATAAATTACATAGCACGTGTAAATCAACCGATTATATAGTTCAAGGTTCAGATATTTGATATTTCAATGTTTCTAAATTTTTAAAAAATTAAATCATAGGTGGGTGCCAAATGTTTTTATTAATCAACATTATTGGTCTAATTGTATTTCTTGGTATTGCGGTACTCTTTTCAAGAGATCGCAAAAATATTCAATGGACATCAATTGGGATCTTAGTTGTTTTAAACCTGTTTTTAGCATGGTTCTTTATTTATTTTGAGTGGGGTCAAATAGTAGTTAAAGGTGCAGCTAATGGTATCGCATGGGTAGTTCAATCTGCACATGCCGGCACAGGTTTCGCATTTGCAAGTTTTATAAACGTTAAAATGATGGATATGGCAGTTACAGCTTTGTTTCCAATTTTATTAATTGTGCCATTATTCGATATCTTAATGTACTTTAATATTTTACCGAAAATTATTGGGGGTATCGGTTGGTTACTAGCTAAAGTAACAAGACAACCTAAATTTGAGTCATTCTTTGGGATAGAAATGATGTTTTTAGGAAATACAGAAGCTTTAGCAGTATCAAGTGAACAATTAAAGCGCATGAATGAAATGCGTGTGTTAACTATTGCAATGATGTCGATGAGTTCTGTATCTGGGGCTATTGTAGGTGCATATGTGCAAATGGTACCAGGCGAACTTGTATTAACAGCGATACCACTAAATATCGTTAACGCGATTATTGTGGCATGTTTATTAAACCCTGTAAGCGTAGAAGAAAAAGAAGATATAATATACAGCCTTAAAAATAATGAAATAGAACGTCAGCCGTTCTTCTCATTCTTAGGTGATTCAGTTCTAGCAGCGGGTAAATTAGTATTAATTATCATCGCATTTGTTATCAGTTTTGTAGCATTAGCCGATCTTTTTGATCGACTTATAAACTTGATTACAGGATTAGTAGCTGGATGGATTGGCATAAAAGGAAGTTTTGGTCTTGATCAAATTTTAGGTGTATTTATGTATCCATTTGCGCTATTACTAGGTTTACCATTTGATGAAGCGTGGTTAGTAGCACAACAAATGGCTAAGAAAATTGTCACAAATGAATTTGTTGTGATGGGCGAAATATCTAAAGATATCGCTTCATATACACCACACCATCGTGCAGTTATTACAACATTCTTAATTTCATTTGCAAACTTCTCAACGATTGGTATGATAATTGGTACATTGAAAGGTATAGTCGATAAGAAGACATCAGATTTTGTATCTAAATATGTTCCTATGATGTTGTTATCAGGTATCCTAGTTTCATTATTAACAGCAGCATTCGTTGGTTTATTTGCATGGTAATGTATTGATGAATTAATTAATGTATTACGGCGTTAATGCATATTAAAAAATAAGCAAATCCAAGTGTAATCAGACATTGATATAGATGATTTCACTTGGGTTTTTTATGTGGAATAACAGTTTAAGAATAGGTGGGAGGATTCTTAAAAGTATTTAAATTAAACATTATAAAAACCAAGTGTACATGGTAATACACTTGGCTTTTATGGGAAATGAATATTATTGTACATATGACAGTAAGGACTAGGTACAGTCATAGTACTTCGAGCAAAATTTGTTTTGTTATTATAAACAACACAAAGGAGATAACTTCTCTATTGAAGAAGTTAAAAACATTATAGCAGAGAATGAAATGAAAGTAAATTAAAAATTCAGAATATTTTCAATTATTATATTGCACGTCATATTTAATTGATTCAAACATACAAAACAAAATTAAATTAAGTTGCCTCTATTTCAAGGAACTACTTTAATAGAGTTGTGACAGTATTTTTGATGTGCTACTATTTTTATAGTCTAATAAAAACAAAGGGGATGGTTTCGTGAATAAAACAGTTAAAGATTTAATTCTAGTTGTCTTAGGTTCATTTATCTTTGCTGCTGGTGTGAATGCATTTATTATTTCTGGTAACTTAGGTGAAGGCGGGGTTACCGGTTTAGCAATTATTTTATATTATGCATTTCATCTTTCGCCAGCCATCACAAACTTTGTGGTAAATGCAGTATTAATTGCAATTGGTTACAAATTTTTAAGTAAAAGAAGTATGTATTTAACAATTTTAGTTACAGTACTCATCTCGATCTTCTTGAGTTTAACCGAATCATGGCAAGTCGAAACTGGGAATAGTATTGTAAATGCTATTTTTGGTGGTTTAAGTGTTGGATTAGGAATCGGAGTGATTATACTAGCAGGAGGTACTACAGCTGGAACAACGATTTTGGCGAGAATTGCTACGAAATATCTAGATGTAAGCACACCATATGCCTTGCTCTTTTTTGATATGATTGTTGTAGCAATTTCACTTACAGTTATTCCACTCGACAAAGTATTAGTAACTGTAATCTCACTTTATATAGGTACAAAAGTAATGGAATATGTCATTGAAGGTTTAAATACGAAAAAAGCGATGACAATTATCTCTACAAATCCTGATAAACTAGCTAAAGCGATTGATGAACAAATTGGTAGAGGTTTAACAATTTTAAACGGCCACGGATACTATACTCGTGAAGAAAAAGATGTATTATATGTTGTTATTTCTAAAACGCAAGTATCAAAAGCTAAACGTTTGATTAAAAACATTGATAAAGATGCCTTCTTAGTTATACATGATGTACGTGATGTTTATGGAAATGGTTTTCTTGCAGATGAATAAATAAAATTTCGAATCATATTAAATATAGTGCCACAGCAAAGTTATCATATGCAATCAACTTGCTGTGGCTTCTTTGTATATACAATTATTAGAAAAGTATAATGCAAGTTGATTTATCAAGTTAAAAAGTAATGTTAGTCATTAAGAATGAAAAATGTTATAATGATGTTCATGATAATCATTATCAATTGGGGTATCCTTGATAATATAAAAATTTAAATAGAAATCATTATATAAAGATAAAGTATTTTTAATGAAAGTAGGGAAATTATGAGTCGCTTGCATGGACAACAAGTTAAAATTGGTTATGGGGATAGCACGATTATAAATAAATTAGATGTTGAAATTCCAGATGGAAAAGTTACGTCCATTATTGGTCCTAATGGTTGTGGAAAATCAACTTTATTAAAAGCTTTGTCACGTCTATTAGCAGTTAAAGAAGGCGAAGTATTTTTAGATGGACAAAACATTCATACACAATCTACTAAAGAAATTGCTAAAAAAATTGCTATTTTACCTCAATCACCTGAAGTAGCAGATGGCTTAACAGTCGGAGAATTAGTGTCATATGGACGCTTCCCTCATCAAAAAGGATTTGGTAGGTTAACAGAAGAAGATAAAAAAGAAATTGATTGGGCAATGGAAGTGACAGGTACGGATGCGTTTCGTCATCGTTCAATTAATGATTTAAGTGGTGGTCAGAGACAACGCGTGTGGATTGCGATGGCTTTAGCTCAAAGAACTGACATTATCTTTTTAGATGAACCAACAACTTATTTAGATATTTGTCACCAGTTAGAAATCCTTGAATTAGTTCAAAAGTTAAATCAGGAGCAAGGTTGTACAATAGTCATGGTATTGCATGATATTAATCAAGCCATTCGATTCTCAGACCATCTTATTGCAATGAAATCTGGTGATATTGTTGCGCATGGTTCTACAGAAGACGTATTAACACAAGAGATTTTAGAAAAAGTTTTCAACATTGATGTCGTATTAAGTAAAGATCCAAAAACTGGTAAACCTTTACTTGTAACTTATGATTTATGTCGCAGAGCTTATTCTTAAATAAGTTAATATGATTAAAAGGAAAATAAAAATGACAAATAGAGAGAATCAAACCTCATTAAAGTTCATAACCTATGTAATAGGTTTGAGCATTTTATTAGTAATAGCATTATTTATCTCCACATTATTAGGTGATGCCAAAATTCAAGCCTCTACAATTTTAGAGGCTGTTTTTAATTATGATCCTACTAATCAGCAACAAAATGTTATCAATGAAATTAGAATTCCGAGAAATATTGCAGCAGTCATTGTAGGTATGGCATTGGCGGTTTCTGGGGCAATTATACAAGGTGTTACTCGAAATGGTCTTGCTGATCCAGCACTAATAGGTTTAAATTCGGGGGCATCCTTTGCGCTAGCATTAACCTATGCACTTTTACCAGGTACTTCGTTTTTAGTACTGATGTTTGCAGGATTTTTAGGCGCAATTTTAGGTGGTGCCATCGTTTTAATGATGGGACGTTCGAGACGTGACGGGTTTAACCCGATGCGAATAATTTTAGCAGGTGCAGCTGTAAGTGCAATGTTAACTGCGCTAAGTCAAGGTATTGCATTAGCATTTAGACTAAATCAGACTGTCACATTCTGGACTGCTGGTGGTGTAGCAGGCACGACATGGACGCACCTTAAGTGGGCAATCCCTTTAATAGGTGTAGCGCTACTCGTTATATTAATGTTTAGCAAGCAGTTAACTATTTTAAATCTTGGTGAATCATTAGCCACAGGACTTGGTCAAAATGTAACAGTAATAAGAGGGATATGCTTGATTATTGCTATGATTCTTGCAGGCATTTCAGTTGCAATTGCGGGTCAAGTCGCTTTTGTAGGCTTAATGGTACCGCATATAGCACGATTTTTAATTGGAACAGATTATACTAAAATACTTCCATTAACAGCACTATTAGGTGGATTACTTGTATTAGTTGCTGATGTTATAGCTCGCTATCTAGGAGAAGCGCCAGTTGGTGCAATTATTTCATTTATTGGCGTTCCTTACTTTTTATATTTAGTTAAAAAAGGAGGACGCACAATATGATAAATTCAAATAATATACGTAAGCAATGGATTGCTCTAGTTGTATTTAGCGTTCTGCTGTTTTTAGGATGCACTTGGAGTATTACTTCTGGGGAATACAATATTCCTGTCGAGAGATTTTTCAAAACATTAATTGGACAAGGTGATCCTACAGATGAATTAATCTTACTAGATTTTAGATTACCTAGAATGTTAATTACAATTTTAGCTGGTGCTGCACTGAGTATAAGTGGTGCTATTGTGCAAAGTGTTACGAAGAATCCAATCGCTGAACCTGGAATACTAGGTATCAATGCAGGTGGTGGTTTTGCCATTGCATTATTTATTGCGATTGGTAAAATTAATGCTGATAATTTCGTCTATGTATTACCTCTAATTAGTATATTAGGTGGAATTACTACAGCCCTGATTATTTTTATTTTCAGTTTTAATAAAAATGAAGGCGTAACACCTGCAAGTATGGTATTAATCGGTGTAGGATTACAAACCGCATTATATGGCGGCTCAATTACAATTATGTCTAAATTTGATGACAATCAATCTGAATTTATTGCTGCGTGGTTTGCTGGTAATATTTGGGGTGATGAATGGCCGTTCGTTATTGCTTTTTTACCTTGGATTATCATCATTATTCCATATCTATTAATTAAATCTAATACACTTAATATTATTCATACAGGTGATAACATTGCACGTGGACTAGGTGTAAAATTAAGCAGAGAAAGGTTAATTTTATTCTTTATAGCAGTAACGCTATCATCTGCGGCTGTTGCAGTGGCAGGTTCAATCTCATTTATTGGCTTAATGGGACCGCATATAGCGAAGCGTATCGTTGGACCACGCCATCAATTGTTTTTACCTATAGCAATTTTAGTTGGTGCATGTCTACTAGTTATAGCAGATACAATTGGTAAAATTGCATTGCAACCGGGCGGAATACCAGCCGGTATTGTTGTAGCAATCATTGGTGCACCATATTTCTTATATTTAATGTACAAAACAAAAAATGTATAGTGTCATTAAAACAATAAAACTATGAAAGGTCTTTATCAAAAGACTTTTCATAGTTTTTTAGTTTGCAAATGATGAAGTATAGAAACTAAAACGAATTGTTAGTAGTTTGATATCAGAAAACTTTTAAAGACAAAGGGTAGGATTACAACTCGTTATGATAGCGCATTCATTTATTCTGTTTTATACTATGACTGACAATATCAAGGAGGTACAACAAGATGAAAAAGTTAATCAACAAAAAAGAAACATTTTTAACTGATATGCTTGAAGGACTATTAATTGCACATCCAGAACTAGATGTGGTGGCAAATACAGTTGTAGTAAAAAAAGCCAAAAAAGAAAATGGTGTTGCAATTGTATCTGGCGGTGGAAGCGGACATGAACCTGCACACGCTGGATTCGTTGCTGAAGGAATGTTAGATGCAGCAGTATGTGGCGAAGTATTTACATCACCTACTCCAGATAAAATATTAGAAGCGATTAAAGCAGTAGATACTGGAGATGGCGTGCTACTTGTTGTGAAAAATTATGCTGGAGATGTCATGAATTTTGAGATGGCACAAGAGCTTGCTGAAATGGAAGGTATTAAAGTAGAGACAGTGATTGTTCGAGATGATATCGCTGTTGCAAATGAAGAACAGCGTCGAGGTGTAGCAGGTACAGTATTTGTGCATAAATTAGCAGGTTACCTTGCCGAGAAAGGTCATTCTTTATCAGATATTAAAACTCGAGTGGAAGCATTTTTACCAGAAATAAAAAGTATAGGAATGGCAATTGAACCACCACTTGTTCCGACAACTGGAAAATATGGTTTTGATATTGAAAATGACAAAATGGAAATTGGAATTGGTATACATGGTGAAAAAGGTATTCATAGAGAAGAAATGAAAGATGTTGAACATATTGTAGAAGCGCTGTTTAATGAATTATTTAAAGAAGTAAACTACGATGATGTTATTTTAATGGTTAATGGTATGGGTGGAACGCCATTATCTGAATTAAATATTGTTACTAAATATATACAACATCATTTAGTAACGAGAAAAGTTAATGTTGCAAAATGGTTTGTTGGTGATTATATGACATCACTAGATATGCAAGGCTTTTCAATTACTATATTACCTAATAAACCAGAATATTTAGAAGCATTTTTAGCGCCAACAACTAGTCGATATTTCAAATGATATCAAATATGAATGAATAAATATACATTAACGAGGTGTCACAAATGAATGTTAACGATATGAAAACACGATTATTACAATTAGAAGAAACATTTAAAACACATGAATCAGAACTTACAGAATTAGACAGAGCAATAGGTGATGGTGACCATGGTGTAAATATGGTTCGTGGATTTAGCAATGTTAAAGATAAAATTGATGATAGTTCAATGCAAGCACTACTAAAGTCAACAGGTATGGCATTAATATCTAATGTAGGAGGGGCTTCAGGACCATTATATGGATTTAGCTTTGTGAAAATGGCTTCCGTTGCAAAAGATGATATGAATCACCAGGACATTATCACCTTAATTAAAACATTTGCAGAAGCAATTTCGGCGCGTGGAAAAGTTAATTTAAATGAAAAGACAATGTATGATGTTGTGGCTCGTGCTGCTGAAAAGCTTGAAAATGGCGAAACATTATCGCTGAATCAATTACAGCAATTAGCTGATAATACTAAAGATATGGTTGCAACTAAAGGAAGAGCAGCATATTTTGGTGAAGAATCAAAAGGGTATATTGATCCAGGTGCGCAAAGTATGGTTTTTGTACTAAACGCTTTGATTGGAGATGAAAATAATGGCTAAAATCATATTAGTGAGTCATAGTAAAGACATAGCAAATGGTACGAAAGCATTGTTACAACAAATGGCAGGTGACGTTGATATTTTAGCACTTGGAGGATTGACAGATGGATCTATTGGTACTTCATTTGATTTAATTCAAGAAGCTTTGACTGACTTAGACGATGATGCATTATGTTTTTACGATATTGGGTCATCTGAGATGAATGTTGATATGGCAATTGAAATGTATGACGGAGACTATCGTGTAATTAAAGTTGATGCACCAATTGTTGAAGGAAGTTTTATTGCAGCTGTAAGATTGTCTGTTGGTGGTACTGTCGATGATGCATTAGCCGAAATTAAACAATCATTTTAGTTAAATCTTACTAATAATGAAAAAAGTAAACCTTTTTCAAATGAAACTTTATAAAAAATATGATAGTATATATGTAAATGTTTAATAAAATCTGGAGAAAATAGGAGGACATTGCCATGCAACACCTTATAAAAAAACATGTATTGAATGGCGAGTTTGATTTAGTACGACAATTGATGTCCGAAACAGATTTTATGGAATTTGAAGAAGCATATATTTCAAGTGCGCATGAAGTAGAAAGTATGATGTTTTATACATGTATTTTAGATATGATTAAACATGAAGAATCATCTGAAATGCATGACCTAGCATTTTTATTGCTTGTGTATCCACTAAGTGAATATGAAGGTGCTTTGGATTCTGCTTATTACCATGCAGACGCTTCCATAAAACTTACTGACGGCAAAGAAGTTAAAAGTTTGTTACAAATGTTATTATTGCATGCGATACCAACACCTGTTATTTCAGATAAGAAGGCTTTTGATATCGCCAAACAAATTTTAAAATTAGATCCTAATAATAATGTTGCTCGTAACGTCTTAAAAGATACTGCCAAACGTATGGACAACGTTGTTGTTGATATAAATGAATTGCACCAACGTAATGCACGTTAATCTTATTTCAATTATATTAGCTTAATAATAGTTTTAACATTTGATTGGGTTGGGACATTGGTTCCAGCCTTTTTTAATACCCAAATCCTGATATTAGAAAAACATGAATCCTAAAATGTTTTTATGCAATATTTTAAAAGATTATACAACTGCTATCCAATTGATATAAATCAATGATATGAATTTAATGAAACCCGTATAAATGGAATGTTTTTTTGTCAATTTAGATAATAGTAGTGGTAAAGTGATTATCATTTAGCCGTATAATCAATTTGAAAATATATCTTGAATTAGGTTTCAAAATAGTGTTTTTCTGAAAGGTTTGTGGATATAAAAATTTCGCATGACAGCATTATAAAAGGAAAAATTTATAAAAATTTTAAATGTCATTGAACGTGATAATGTGAATGGATTGAGCGATTTTATAAAAATAAAAATGAACATATGCGACTTGCAATTAATTTTGAGTACGTTATAATGCACACTGTGCAAAATTAAGGAGGTCTATTCTTCACATGATGATGAATAAGGAAGCAACAAAAATTGGATTTGCCTACGTCGGCATTGTAGTGGGCGCAGGATTTTCAACAGGACAAGAAGTTATGCAATTTTTCACTAAATATGGCTTGTGGGCTTATTTAGGTGTGATTATATCTGGTTTTATTTTAGCTTTTATTGGGCGCCAAGTAGCAAAAATTGGTACCGCATTTGAAGCGACTAACCATGAATCGACGCTACAATACGTATTCGGTGAAAAGTTTAGTAAAATCTTTGATTATATTTTAATTTTCTTCTTATTTGGTATCGCTGTAACTATGATTGCAGGTGCTGGTGCAACATTTGAAGAAAGTTATAACATACCTACTTGGCTAGGTGCTTTAATTATGACAGTAGCGATATATATTACATTGCTATTGGACTTTAACAAAATAGTACGTGCACTTGGTATTGTTACACCATTTTTAATTGTGCTCGTTGTACTAATTGCTGGCGTTTATTTATTTAAAGGCCATGTGTCACTAGCAGAAGTGAATCAAGTAGTTCCTGATGCAAGTATTTGGAAAGGTATTTGGTTTGGTACAATCTATGGTGGTTTAGCATTTTCTGTAGGTTTTAGTACTATTGTTGCAATTGGTGGAGATACTGAAAAACGTACAGTGTCTGGTGCAGGTGCAATGTTTGGCGGTATTATCTATACTGTATTGCTAGCATTAATTAACTTTGCTTTACAAAGTGAATATCCTACAATTAAAAATGCTTCAATTCCAACTTTGACATTAGCAAATAACATTCACCCATTAATAGCAACGGTACTATCAGTTATTATGCTTGCAGTTATGTATAATACTATTTTAGGGCTTATGTATTCATTTGCTGCGCGTTTTACAGAACCATATAGTAAAAAATATCATATTTTTATTATAGTAATGATGGTAGCAGGTTATTTATTAAGTTTCGTAGGATTTGCTGAATTAATTAATAAGCTTTACACAATAATGGGATATGTAGGTCTATTTATTGTTGTAGCTGTAATAATAAAATATTTCAAACGTAAAAATGCGGACAAAAAACATATTGCTTAACAGTGTATGATTGATGTTCCAAACTTTACAATTGAATCACTTTGTTTTAACCTTAAAAGCAATTCGTCTCTACTCAATATTAGACGAATTGCTTTTTATTTTTACTAAGTCTTCTAACATTAGTGTCTATAGAAATAGAGAGGTAAGATGTAATGAATAGAGATAACAAATGGACGATAATTACAGCACTCATTATAGCTGTCGTAGGTGTATTGTTAGCACTTCATTTAAAACAACATTATGATCAAGCTACAATAGAGAATCAATCCAATAAAGATAAAATCAATATTAAGAATAAAAATGTGCACATTTATCAAAATATTACATATAGCAGAGTATTTCCAAATAGCAAGTTAGATATTATTACGCCATCTGATATGTCCTCTAATACTAAATTGCCAGTCATTTTTTGGATGCATGGCGGTGGGTACATTGCAGGTGATAAGCAATATAAAAATCCATTGCTAGCAAAAATTGCTGAACAAGGTTATATCGTAGTTAATGTAAATTATGCTTTAGCACCACAGTATAAATATCCGACACCATTAATCCAAATGAGCCAAGCCACTAAGTTTATTAAAGAAAATAAGATGAATTTACCAATCGACTTTGACCAAGTAATCATAGGTGGTGATTCAGCAGGGGCTCAGTTAGCTAGTCAATTTACAGCTATTCAAACAAACAATCATTTAAGAAAAGCAATGCAATTTGATCAAGCTTTTAAACCATCACAAATTAAAGGAGCTATATTTTTCGGTGGTTTTTATAACATGCAAACTGTTAGAAAAACTGAATTTCCTAGAATAGAGTTATTTATGAAAAGCTATACTGGTGAACAGGACTGGGAAAAAGGATTTAAAAATATTTCTCAAATGTCGACAGTTAAACAGGCTACAAGTGATTATCCACCAACATATTTATCTGTAGGAGATAGCGATCCTTTTGAGAGTCAAAACGTTGAATTTAGTAAAAGGTTAGACGAATTAGGAGTGCCTGTAGATACATTGTTTTATGATGGTACGCATCATTTACATCATCAATACCAATTTCATCTGGATAAACCTGAATCAATTGAAAACATCAAAAAAGTATTACTTTTCCTAAGTCGTAATACTTCTTCTTCAGGAGTTCAAACCGAAGAGAAGCCTCAAATAGAAAGCCCAGGTAATGAGGTGCCATTAAATCCGTTAAATTAAAATAGAGATAGATTTTCAAATCTCTTCTCATTAATTACATTTAACAATATCTAGACATATTAATAGAAAATACTGTTGTCAGTTAGGATTACGCATATGAACATAGCTACGTCGTTTTAATTAATTTCAATTAAGATGACGTAGTTTTTTTATTCGGAAGGAATACGTATTTTTACATAAAATAACTTTTTACAACTAAATAATCAAAAAATATCGCAGACGTGATATAATAAATTGATAATATGAAATGAATTTAAAACGAAAATATAAAAATATAGATTGAGTACAAAGTGATTTGAAATAAGGTAGTGAAAGGAAATGACTAGATTATCATTAAAACCATTTAAAAATAAACGTGTAATAGTAAGTGGACGTATTCAGCGAGTGGTATATAAAAATTATTTAGATCGGCATAGTACATTTAAACCAAATGTACGAATATTATTAAAAGATGTGGTCATCGCAGGGGTTTATATAGATCATATATGGTTATACGAAACAAATAAATATTACGCATTGGCAATGGAACTCATTTATCGTCGTGTGAAATTTAGCGCTCATGTTGTGCCGTATTATAAGATTAATAAAAGTAATAATCTTTTTGTACAAGATTATGGAATTAAACGTAAAAGTAAATTGATATCTGAAGAGAAATACAATCAAAATAATCAAGGACAGGGTTCGATTTACGAAAAATTACCAAATATAGATTTTAAGCTTGAAGATTTCTTTAGTAAAGAAAATTAAAAATAAAAAATAGCAAAACACCACTAAAGGTATTTGATTATAAATCAATTACACATTAGTGGTGCTTTATTATTATATATTGATTTGTCATGTCGAAATCCTCAAGTATTTTCTAATTTGAAATTTAGCATTTTAAATTGAATGTAGAAAGTGAATAGACAATTGTTGTTATGCGATTCTAATTCAAGATTATGATAAAATAGCTTTAATTAAGAATTTTAGCCATCATGTAGTCATCATAATATTTACCGTCGATAAATAATTTATCTTTCAAAACACCCTCAATTTGAAAATCAGCACTTTTAAAAAGTTCAAGTGCAGGCTGATTATTGAGTGGTACATTTGCTTCAATGCGATGTATTTGATTGTTTAAGCACCATGCCATAATAGCATCTAAAAGCGCTTGACCAATACCGCGATGTTGGTAAAGTTTTTTAACACCTAAATCGATTTTAGCAACATGTTTAATTCGTTTGAAATGCATCGTGTTAACAAATGCAAAGCCAACAAGTTGTTCATCACTCTCAGCTACAAATATGACTTTATGCGGAGAAGTAATATATTCTTCTAATTGTTTACTAGCTGACGTGACACTAGGGTCATATTCTCCAGGTGTATAAAACATATATGGAGATTCGTCGTAAATTTTTGATAACATTGAAATAAAGTTCTCAACATCTTTGATACTAACTCTTCGTATGATATGGGCCATGAAAAGCCTCCAGTATTTTGAAATTTTAAAACATTTGCTACTATTATAATATATATGTGACTAAAAGGTGGAGTAATATGTTTTTTGGTTACAGTTTAAAGGAGTATTTTATATGAAACCTAAAGTTTTATTAGCAGGTGGAACGGGATATATCGGTAAATATTTAAGTGAAGTTATTGAAAACGATGCGGATCTTTATGTTATTTCAAAATATCCTGAAAATAAAAAAACAGACGATGTCGATATGACTTGGATTCAATGTGATATTTATCACTACGATCAAGTCGTAAATGCAATGAATCAAATAGATATTGCAGTATTTTTTATAGATCCAACGAAAAATTCTGCTAAGATAACCCAGTCTTCAGCAAGAGACTTAACGTTAATTGCAGCAGATAATTTTGGTCGAGCAGCTGCTATAAATCAAGTTAAAAAAGTGATATATATTCCTGGAAGTCGATATGATAATGAAACGATTGAACGTTTAGGGGCATATGGTATTACTGTTGAAACAACAAACTTAGTTTTTAAACGCGCTTTGGTCAATGTAGAGTTACAAGTATCTAAATATGATGATGTTAGGTCAACAATGAAAGTGCCGTTGCCAAAAGGATGGACACTACAACATTTGGTTAATCACTTTATCGCATGGATGGGATATACAAAAGGAACATTTGTGAAAACGGAGAAAGTACAAGATTTAGTTAAAGTTTATATAAAGAATAAAGCACGACCGCTTGCGGTATTTAAAATAATTGAAACGGCAGAAGGAATAATAACTTTAAAATTAATAAACGGGAGCCTAGTTAAAAATAAAGCAGTCACGCAAGGAAAACTTGAGTTTAGGTTTATTAAAGAATCTGCAGTAGTTTATATCCATCTGTATGATTATATTCCTCGCGTATTTTGGCCAATTTATTATTTTATACAAGCACCAATGCAAAAAATGATGATACATGGCTTTGAAGTAGATTGTCGTATTAAAGATTTTCAAAGTCGTTTAAAATCAGGAGAAAATATGAAATATACTAAATGATATCAGGTGGTATGAATGCAAATATTATTAGTTGAAGATGACAATACTTTATTTCAAGAATTGAAAAAAGAATTAGAACAATGGGATTTTAACGTTGCAGGTATAGAAGATTTCGGTAAAGTGATGGATACATTTGAAAGCTTCAATCCTGAAATTGTGATATTAGACGTTCAATTGCCTAAATATGATGGATTTTATTGGTGCCGAAAAATGAGAGAGGTATCCAATGTGCCAATATTATTCCTATCATCTCGTGATAATCCAATGGATCAAGTGATGAGCATGGAATTAGGTGCAGATGATTACATGCAAAAGCCTTTTTATACCAATGTCTTAATCGCTAAATTACAAGCGATTTATCGTCGCGTTTACGAATTTACTGCAGAAGAAAAACGTACACTTACATGGCAAGATGCAGTAGTAGACTTATCAAAAGATAGTATTCAAAAAGGTGATGAAACTATATTTTTATCAAAAACGGAAATGATTATATTAGAAATATTGATTACTAAAAAGAATCAAATTGTTTCTAGAGATACAATTATTACTGCATTATGGGATGATGAAGCGTTTGTCAGTGATAATACTTTAACGGTTAATGTGAATCGTTTACGAAAGAAATTGTCTGAAATAGGAATGGATAGTGCGATTGAAACAAAAGTAGGAAAAGGGTATATGGCACATGAATAATTTGAAATGGGTAGGATATTTCCTTAAATCACGTATGAATTGGATATTTTGGATATTATTTTTGAATTTTATAATGTTAGGTATTAGTCTAATTGATTATGATTTTCCAATTGATAGTGTGTTTTATATTGTTTCGCTTAATTTAAGTTTGACATTGATTTTTTTAATCATAACGTATTTTAAAGAAGTAAAATTATATAAGCATTTTGATAAAGATAAAGAAATTGAGGAGATTAAACATAAAGATTTAGCAGAGACACCATTTCAACGTCATACTGTGGATTATTTATATCGTCAAATTTTAGCGCATAAAGATAAAGTTGTTGATCAACAGTTACAATTGAATATGCATGAACAAACCATCACTGAATTTGTGCATGATATAAAAACGCCAGTGACAGCCATGAAATTACTAATTGATCAGGAAGAAAGTCATGAAAGAAAACAAGCACTATTATATGAATGGTCTCGTATTAATTCAATGTTAGATACTCAACTGTATATTACAAGGTTAGAGTCACAACGAAAAGATATGTATTTTGATTATGTACCTCTTAAACGTATGGTTATTGATGAAATTCAATTAACAAGACACATTAGTCAAGTTAAAGGAATTGGTTTTGATGTTGACTTTAAAGTTGATGATCATGTATATACTGATATTAAATGGTGTCGCATGATTATTAGACAAATTTTATCTAATGCATTGAAATATAGTGAGAATTATAATATTGAAATTAGAACAGAACTAATCGACAAACATGTATCTTTGATTATTAAAGACCATGGAAGAGGTATTAGTAAGAAAGATATGCCTCGAATATTTGAACGTGGCTTCACGTCAACTGCAAATCGAAATGAAACAACATCTTCAGGTATGGGATTATATTTAGTAAATAATGTGAAAGATCAATTAGGAATTCAAGTCGATGTTACATCTGCTGTCGGTAAAGGGACAACAGTCAGCTTAGTTTTCCCATTACAAAATGAAATTGTTGAACGCATGTCAGAAGTGACAAATTTGTCATTTTAAACATGCGTTTTGTTACTTTGAATTGATACATCTAATCAACTTCAACGATATAATAAAATAGATGTTAGTCATATGTTAAATTGAAGATACTAGTGCCAAAACTTAATGGAAATGAAGTTAAGCTAAATTATAGGAGTGTTAAAGTGGCAATTTTAGAAGTAAAACAATTAACAAAAATATATGGAAATAAAAAAATGGCACAAGAAGTTCTACGAGATATTAATATGTCAGTAGAAGAGGGTGAATTTATAGCGATTATGGGTCCTTCTGGATCTGGAAAGACAACGCTATTAAATGTTTTGAGTTCAATCGATTATATTTCTCAAGGCTCTATTACTTTAAAAGGACAAAAATTAGAAAAACTCTCTAATAAAGCTTTGTCTCATATTCGAAAGCATGACATTGGTTTTATTTTTCAGGAATATAATTTGCTACATACTTTGACTGTTAAAGAAAATATTATGTTGCCTTTAACAGTTCAAAAATTAGATAAAGAGACAATGTTAAATCGCTATCAAAGAGTAGCTGAAGCATTAAATATTTTTGATATTAGTGAAAAATACCCATCTGAACTATCTGGTGGACAACGACAAAGAACTTCTGCTGCAAGGGCGTTTATTACGCTTCCATCAATTATTTTTGCAGATGAGCCAACAGGTGCGCTTGATTCAAAAAGTACACAAGATTTATTGAAACGATTAACGAAAATGAATGAAGCATTTAAATCTACAATCATTATGGTTACACATGATCCTGTTGCAGCTAGCTATGCCAATAGAGTGATAATGCTTAAAGATGGTCAGATTTTTACTGAATTATATCAAGGTGATGATGATAAACAAACATTTTTCAAAGAAATAATGCGAGTTCAAAGTGTTCTAGGTGGCGTTAATTATGAGCTTTAATCAGATTATATTTAAAAATTTTCGCCAAAACTTTTCACATTATGCCATTTATCTGTTTTCTTTAATAACGAGTGTAGTATTATACTTTAGCTTTGTAGCGTTAAAATATGCACATAAAATTAATATGACTGAATCATATCCCATCATTAAAGAGGGATCACAAGTAGGTAGTTACTTTTTATTCTTTATTATAATCGCATTTTTATTATATGCTAATGTCTTATTTATAAAGCGTAGAAGTTATGAACTAGCGTTATATCAAACATTAGGGTTATCTAAATTCAATATTTTATATATTTTGATGCTTGAACAATTATTATTATTTATAATTACGGCGACGCTTGGTATCATTATAGGACTTTTCGGTTCGAAAATTTTATTGATGATTGTATTTACATTGTTAGGCATTAAAGAAAAGGTGCCGATTATTTTTAGTTTAAGAGCAGTGATCGAAACATTATTATTAATTGGTGTTGCTTATTTATTTACCGCAATTCAAAATTTTGTTTTAGTATTTAAACAATCTATTTCACAACTTTCAAAGAATAACCAAGTAAAAGAAAGTAACCATAATAAAATTACATTTGAAGAAGTTATTTTAGGTATTTTAGGTATTATATTAATTATCACTGGATATTATCTTTCTCTCAATATAGTCCAATATTATAATTCTATTGGCATATTGTTGTTCATTTTATTTTCAACAGTAATAGGTGCTTATTTCTTCTTCAAAAGCTCAGTTTCGCTTGTTTTTAAAATGGTAAAAAAATTTAGAAAAGGTGTTATCAGTGTAAATGATGTAATGTTTTCGTCATCGATTATGTATCGAATCAAGAAAAATGCATTCTCGTTGACTGTTATGGCAATCATTTCTGCAATCACTGTGTCTGTCTTATGTTTTGCTGCAATCAGTAGAGCATCTTTAGATAGTGAAATTAAATATAGTTCACCACATGACGTTACAATTAGAGATCAACAAAAAGCTAATGAGTTAGCTAGTGAATTGAATAATCAAAAGATACCTCATTATTATAATTACAAAGAAGTTATACACACCAAGTTATATAAAGATGACTTGTTTGAAGTGAAAATGAAAGAACCATATAATGTAACGATTACTAGTGATAAATATATACCCAATACGAATTTAAAACGTGGTCAAGCTGATTTGTTCGTAGCAGAAGGAGCCATTAAAGATTTAGTAAAACATAAGAAACATGGTAAAGCCATCATTGGAACTAAAAAGCATCATGTTGATATCAAGTTGCGCAAAGATATTAACAAAATATATTTTATGACGGATGTTGATTTGGGTGGTCCGACGTTTGTTTTAAATGATCAAGACTATCAAGAAATAAGAAAATATACTAAGCCTAAACATATCGTTTCACAATTTGGATTCGATTTGAAACATAAAAAAGATGCACTGGCTTTAGAAAAAGCCAAAAATAAAGTAGATAAATCAATAGAAACGAGAAGTGAAGCAGCAAGTTCTATATCTAGTTTGACAGGGATTCTATTATTTGTAACATCATTTTTAGGTATTACATTCTTAATTGCTGTTTGTTGCATCATTTATATTAAACAAATTGATGAGACAGAAGATGAATTGGAAAATTATAGTATTTTAAGAAAACTTGGATTTACGCAAAAAGATATGGCGAGAGGTCTTAAATTTAAGATTCTTTTTAATTTCGGATTGCCTTTAGTTATCGCGCTCTCACATGCGTATTTTACTTCATTAGCCTATATGAAGTTAATGGGTACTACGAATCAAATACCTATTTTTATAGTGATGGGTTTATATGTTTGTATGTATGCTATATTTGCTATAACTGCTTATAATCATTCGAAACGTACAATTAGACATTCAATATAATTATATTTCACGGCTTTCAGGGAAGTAACGCTTAGAAATCTAGGTTACTTCGCTGGAAGCTTTATTAGATTCTATGAATAAATTGAAATGATTGAAAAGCTTTTTACTTTTTATCTGTTTTATTTTTAGGGATTTTGAAATTGAAAACGTGAACTCAAACTTTGTAAAAAATGATAAATATGAGAAAATAGAGTAGTAAGCATTGAAAGCTATAAATAACACAAATAGTTCGAAAAGGTATACGATATTTATTAATATGTAAATGTTATGTAATACATATTGTATCACTGTAAAATTTGCAATGATTTTAATTTACATTTTTTAGCTATACAAAGATAAAAGAACGCTTATTAAATAAGGGTTTTTAAACAAACGCACGCGACTATTTAAATTTTGTGTAAATATTAAGTTTCGTCTTTGTTAAAAATTTGTAAATTGAATTGTGGGATTGTAAATTTTGTGCTATTTTCATATAAGGGCAAATACAGTAAATATTTACTGTGAGGTATATTTGAAATTAATATCAGTACACTAAAATTATACTGACGATTGATAATAACAAATTTGTATCATTAGTTTGTAAATTCACTTGTCTTAATTTGAAACAAATTATAACTGAATGTGATTGGTGACAATCGCTTAAATGGAGGATTTTAAATGTTTAGTAAGAAAAAAGATAAGTTTATGGTTCAATTAGAAGAGATGGTTTTCAATCTAGACCGTGCAGCTATTGAATTCGGTAAAATGGACTTCAATACTCATTTAGATTTAAAAGCATACTCAGACAACATTAAAACTTATGAGTCACATGGTGACGAATTAGTACATCAAGTTATTACTGATTTAAATCAAACATTTATCACACCAATTGAACGTGAAGATATTTTATCATTATGTGATGCAATTGATGATGTTTTAGATGCAATTGAAGAGACGGCTGCTATGTTTGAAATGTATTCGATTGAATACACAGATGAATATATGGCTGAATTTGTTGATAACATTCAAAAAGCTGTAGCAGAGATGAAACTTGCAGTTGGTTTATTAGTAGATAAAAAGTTATCACATATGCGTATCCATTCAATTAATATTAAAGAATTTGAAACAAACTGTGACGGTATTTTAAGACAGTCAATTAAACATATTTTCAATAGCGAAACAGATCCAATCACATTAATTAAAATAAAAGATATTTATGAAAGCATGGAAGAAATCGCTGATAAATGTCAAATCGTAGCAAATAATTTTGAAACTATTATTATGAAAAATAGCTAAGGGGAGTATATATTTATGTCATATATAATCATCGTCACTATAGCTGTAGTTATTTTCTCGCTGGTATTTGACTTTATCAATGGTTTCCATGATACAGCCAATGCAGTAGCTACTGCAGTATCGACTAGAGCGTTAACGCCAAAAACGGCAATTTTAATGGCAGCAGTGATGAACTTTATAGGTGCTTTAACATTTACGGGCGTTGCAGGCACTATTACTAAAGACATTGTCGATCCATTTAAATTAGAAAATGGATTAGTTGTTGTATTAGCAGCAATATTAGCAGCTATCGTTTGGAATTTAGCTACATGGTTTTATGGTATACCGAGTTCGTCATCTCATGCTTTGATAGGGTCAATTGCAGGCGCTGCGATTGCTTCTGAAGGTTCATTTTCAGTTTTACATTATCAAGGATTCACAAAAATTATTATTGTATTAATCGTTTCACCGATTATTGCATTTTGTGTTGGTTTTTTAATGTATTCTATTTTTAAAGTGATATTTAAAAATGCAAACTTAACAAGAGCGAACCGTAACTTTAGATTTTTCCAAATCTTCACAGCAGCATTACAATCATTTTCACATGGTACAAACGATGCTCAAAAATCGATGGGGATTATTACATTGGCTTTGATTGTTGCAAATGTTCAAACGGATGGTAGTGTAGAACCTCAATTATGGGTTAAGGTTGCCTGTGCAACAGCTATGGGTCTTGGTACTGCTATTGGTGGTTGGAAAATTATCAAAACTGTAGGTGGTAATATTATGAAAATTCGTCCTGCTAATGGTGCAGCGGCTGATTTATCATCTGCATTAACAATTTTCGTTGCATCATCATTACATTTCCCATTATCAACAACACACGTTGTTTCATCATCAATTTTAGGTGTTGGTGCTTCTAACAGAGCAAAAGGTGTTAAATGGAGTACTGCACAGAGAATGATTATTACATGGGTAATTACGTTGCCAATTTCCGCAATATTAGCAGCATTATTATTCTATATACTTAACTTATTTTTCTAATTAAATTACAAATAAAGCTTCAGTATCACGTATAATATGTGGTACTGAAGTTTTGTCATTTATAAAGTAGTTTTTTAAAAGAAAATATAAATTATCTTACTGCTTATTTTAGGGATTTATGGCTCAAACACAAGTTGGATTTATACGATACAATTATTTGTTAGCTAAATAGATATATTGGAGTCTAAGTTACATTATTATTGAATAAAGCATTGTAAAAAGGGTGGTATCCATAATAAAAGAACCATCCTTTTTATAATGCAAAATTGTTTGAATAGTTAGCAATTTATATGATTAATCTAAATTGTATTGAACTTCATTTAATATAAATTTGTGTATGTAGATAAAAAAGCGTAAAATACTGGTATAACAAATGAAATCATTATATAGTCTATATAAAGTCAACTTTGTTGCATTATTTTGATTTTTAATATATTATTCATTTAATTTAATCGAAAGTATATTTCACTATCTTTTACCTAACTACCATTCATACAAAAACGATAATAATAGCGAAATTGGAACGAGTAAATTTTTTTGTACTAAAATGAAAATTTTTTTCAAATTAAAAAACTAGCAATATCACTTGTTGTGAATTGCTAGTATATATCAGTGCAATTTATTTAATTAGTGGATGAATGCATAGCTAGAAACTTCTGAAGCTGGAATAGTACGATAGTTCATGTTATATGGACCATAAGTATAATTCATTTCAGAAATAAGGATACTACCATCGCCATTGATACGTTCAACATAAGCAACGTGTCCATATGGGCCTGGTGTACTTTGCATGATTGAACCAACTGATGGTGTGTTGTTAACTTGGTAGCCATCGTTAGCTGCGTTACCAGCCCAATATTTTGCATCTGACCAATATGTGCTAATTGGTTTACCTGCTTGAGCGCGACGGTCAAATACGTACCAAGTACATTGGCCTTCAGTATATAGGTTTTGATGGTTAAATGATGATGTATTGCCATTAGTGCTAGTTGCAACTGTTGGTGTAGTACCACCAGATCCACCATTAGGAATTTGTAAAGTTTGGTTAGGCATGATTAAATAACCACTTAGGTTATTAGCTGCCATTAATTGATCAACAGATACACCATATCTGCTAGCGATAATGTTTAATGATTCACCAGCTTGTACAGTATGAGATGATGCTGAACCATATTGTGAAGAAGTGTTTGATGTACTTTGTGCACCACTTCCACCTACAGAGATAACTTGACCAGGAAATACTAAGTTGTTATCTAAATGGTTGCTTTGTTTAATACTCTCTACTGAAGTGTTGTATTGTTGTGCAATACTCCATAATGATTCACCAGATTGTACTGTATGTTGTGTAGATGCTTGTGCATCATGATGCGTTAAAAATGCTGCTGCACCAGATGTTGCGGTTACTGCAAATGCTAATTTTTTCAAAGGGACTCCTCCTTAAAATTAAGATTTACTACTTTTTAAAATTTGTAAAACAATTTATATAGTAAATTAAGTTTTCGTTTTTTATTACGCTTTCCATATTATCAAAAATTAGTTGCTTTGTGTGGTTTGTTATTATCTTGTAATATTATTAACATTTTAGGATTTTAAAGCAAAAGTTGGAAAAAGCTGATTTGATGGAGAATAAGAGCAATTCAATTCGTTTTTTCATTTAGCAAAAAATATATTTTGTAACATTTAAAAGTGTAAAATAACATTCCGTATCAAAGGTTATTTCTTTTGAAGAAACAAAATTTACTGTAAAATTTGACGCATAAAATGACAAAGGAGGCATTACATTGGCACATAATACTAATCATTCGTATTATCAGCAAAATCAATCAAAGCAACAAGATCATTCCATAAGTAAGGTTTGGCTCTATTTTATGTATTACTGGATTATATTTGGTGTGGGTTGTTATTTAGGACAATTTTTACCATTAAGTTGGCGACAGCCTTTATCATTTGGTTTACTCATTATAATTTTAGCTACACTTATATTTAATCGAGCAAGACGATTCGGTTTAATCATTTCGAATCTATATGCTGTAGGTATAGGACTACTATCATATGCTACCTTTGCCACATATTTACAGAATTTAGGACCAGATATTTTCTATAAAAATATAGCATTAGCAGTTTTTGCATTTATTGCCTTTGGTATCATTGGCTATTTTGTTGTAGGAGACGCTTCGAGTATTGGTAAATATTTGTTTGTTACTTTAATCGCATTAATTATTGCAAGTATTATTGGTATATTTCTTCGCAATCCTATTTTTTATACAGTGATTACGGTCGTAAGTCTATTACTATTTTTACTATATACATTATATGATTTTAATCGTTTGAAACGAGGGGAATATTCTCCGCAAGAAATGGGCTTCAACCTATTTATTAATTTGCTAAATATTATTAAAGATATTCTTTATTTAGCAAATACATTTCGTAGATAATCGATCAATCATATTGTAAACGTTAAAAGTACTTCATTGTAATTTGTTATTACGTTAAAGCTATATTATAAATTTTAAAGAAATAATATCTTTTTTGACTGTGATTTTCTAATTAATATTCTCATTTTTATTAAGTCGATTTAACTTTTTAGTGAAATAACGATGTATTTTCTAATTATTATTTAGTCAAGAAAGTGTTAATAATATAAAGTAATCAATAATCATAGCTTTACATTCATCTAAAATCTACATTATTCAATAAGTCGTTTGAATAAGAAATGAGTTTATTTTTTGATGAAGGCACAAGTGATAATGATAGTTCATTTTAGTTAATTTCTTTAAGATGGCACTATATTAAATCATAAATATTTCAGTTTTAATTAGAAAAAAGTTACTGTAAATCGAAGTAATCGTTATGCTGTAAATAGATAATAGTAATAAATTGTAGATGTGGTCATTTAAAATTATTTTGAAAATACTAAAAAATGGTGTGTTTTCAATTAGATAGTTTAATTAAAATGACTGCATCTATTTTTGTAATATTTAAATGATTGTCATAAAAGTTTAAAAAATACCCATTATATAGAATTGTTTATTTTTGATTTAGTATTCGTATTGTGTTAAATTTACATTTAATTAAATAAGTTAAATATTATAGGGAATGATAAAATTGCTACTTAAATAAAGAAAGAGGTAAAGTTATGGCAAATTCATGCTTGCATATACTTACTAACAGTGAGTATGCGACGACACGTTGCCAAGATGGCATTGTCTTATTTTGGCCGATTGAAGGGGAAATTGAACTACAAAAATTTCGTAAAAGTAAAATAATTGAAGATGATATTTATATTATTAATCATCTGGATGTTTTTAGTGTGAAAAATAATAAGAAAACGATTATGTTGTATTTAAGTAGCGATTGGTTTGCAGAATTAGGCTTTACTTTTTTTAATTATCACTATACAGCAAAGTTGATTAAATCATCCTATAATTTAAAATGCTTATTATTAAAACTGACGTATCGATATCTTGAAAAACAACCCCTAAATGATGCGGATATAAGAAAAATACAAGAAATTATTACAATTATTGCAAAAGAAGCAAGTATGGATAAAAAAATTGCCCAAAACCAATATCGTTATGCCTATTATGGTGACTTACGAGATGAGTTAGAATATATTTACCAAAATGTTAATCAGCGTTTAACTTTAAAAAGTGTAGCTGATAAATTATTTCTTTCTAAGTCAAATTTATCTTCACAATTTCATTTGCAAATGGGCATGGGTTTCAAAAAATATATTGATACTTTAAAAATTGGTAAGTCGATAGAGATTTTACTAACAACTGATAGTACGGTTAGCAATATTAGTGAGCATCTTGGATTTAGTAGTAGTTCTACTTATTCTAAAATGTTCAAAAGCTATATGGATATAACGCCAAATGAGTATCGTAATTTATCTAAATTTGATAAATGTATAATGCTGAAACCTGAAGTACTAAAAGAGGAGAAAGTTAATGAGATAAAGGAAGTAGTGATTGATTATATTGATCATTATAAAAATCATTTAACTGATGTTATACATATTGATGAAGATAAATTTCAAACCCCAAAATCATTCCAAACGATTATTCAAATTAATACGTATACTGAAATGAAACTTGTTTTCTTAGAAGGTATTTTTAAAACGTTATTAAAAACAGATAGTCAGGTTGTTTTTTTTATCATGCCTTCCATTTTAAATAGTCAAAATACTATTTCTGAAGTAGAAAAGGTTGAAATCATTAAAACTATAATTGAAGGTAATTTAAAGGTTGCATTTAACGTTAATGAAATTGAGACAATCTATTATGTTGAAGAAGCATTTATGAAAGTATGTAGGCAATTATCATCTAGTGAATTAGAACATTCAAATAAGTATGAAGTGCATTTTATTTTTGATTTATCAGTAATGGAAATTAGAACAATTTATCGCATGATCTTAAAGCTACATAACATTATGTTAAATGTGAAGCTAGGATTAAATATTACTTGTTTATTGGAGAAACCTTCAGAGTATAAATCGTTAGTATCACAAATTAAAAGGTTGAAATTTGATTCATTAATTATTGATAATGCTAGTTTAAGTAGTCCCTATTTAATGGGTGAAAGTGATGAGTTACTATTGAAAAACATTTTACATTTTAAAAATTTAAAACAAGTTATCAATGAACTCGATCTCGAACATGAAAAATTGATTTTTTTAAACGTCGAAAATCATAAGCTACTTAATAATAAAGAACGTGATTTAAGTAATAGTGCACCATTAATATATAAGACTTTAAGTGCGCTGTATCATAATTTTGATGGATTTGGATTAAATATTTTTGATAATCATCAGTCATTTAATGCCATGCACCTATTTGATAAAAATGGATTTAAAACAACACTTGGTCTTATTTTGGAAAAGTTTATTGAATTTGTCTCAAAGCCAAAATATGAGAACAGCTATTATTCTATTATTGATATAGAAAATTATTATTGTCTTGTGGTATATGATTGGAGAGTTATTGAGAGTGAGACAGTAATAAGTGACTTTGAGGATAGTCAAGTTTATATAAATTTTAAAAATAATGTTTTAAACGATAAGTATCTAATAATAATTGAAACATTGGATGAAATTAGTGGCAATATTAACCATTTGATATCTAAGGATTTAAGGGATAAATATGAGTGGAATCCGAGTTTGCTATCTAAAATTGACAACTATCTTAAACCAGCGATTGAGATAAAAGAGCATAATTTTAGTAATGATTCATTAAATATTAACGTTACTTTCAATGCATTATACATAATTAAAATCGGTAAAAAATAGCACTCTGATATGTATTGCAAAATTTAATTTGCATTTGTTGGTAATTTTGACAATGTATTAAAAACAAATGAGAAAGACAATGATAAAAAAATTTAAGATAATAATGACAGAAGCATTGTCTTTATATATTTGGGGGTGCAACATTTTGAATACAGAGAAATTAGAAACATTGCTTGGCTTCTATAAACAATATAAAGCATTATCTGAATATATTGATAAGAAATATAAGTTGTCGCTGAATGATTTAGCAGTATTAGACTTAACGATGAAGTTTTGCAAAGAAGAAAAAGTACTCATGCAATCGTTTTTAAAAACTGCAATGGATGAGTTGGAATTAAGTAGAACAAAATTATTAGTTTCTATTAGAAGATTGATTGAAAAAGAAAGATTAAGTAAAGTTAGATCGTCTAAAGATGAGCGTAAAATTTATATTTATTTAGATGAAGAAGATATTTCTAAATTTAATGCTTTATTTGAAGATGTAGAACAATTTTTAAATATTTAATTGAAACTGAGTGTCGAAAGCATGTTAAATTGCTTATCGGCACATTTTTTATAAATTCAATTTTTAAAGAATTAATTGAAAATAAGAGAAAAACTGAATAGTAACGTTAATGGGGAAAATGTATATAATCGGTAAAAAATCATGTATAATAAATAATGTTAATTAAACAGTTCGAAAGCGAGATGACATTATGGGACGTAAATGGAATAACATTAAAGAGAAAAAGGCCCAAAAAGATAAAAATACAAGTAGAATTTATGCTAAATTTGGTAAAGAAATATATGTAGCTGCAAAATCGGGAGAACCTAATCCAGAATCAAACCAAGCTTTAAGATTAGTTCTTGAACGCGCTAAAACTTATTCAGTGCCAAATCATATTATTGAAAAGGCAATTGATAAAGCAAAAGGTGCTGGAGATGAAAACTTTGACCATTTAAGATATGAAGGTTTTGGACGAAGTGGTTCAATGTTAATTGTAGATGCACTGACAAATAATGTGAATCGTACTGCTTCAGATGTTCGTGCTGCTTTCGGTAAAAATGGTGGGAACATGGGTGTATCTGGCTCAGTAGCATATATGTTTGATCATGTTGCTACATTTGGTATTGAAGGAAAATCTGTAGATGATATCCTTGAAACTTTAATGGAACAAGACGTCGATGTAAAAGACGTTATTGATGACAACGGATTGACAATTGTTTATGCGGAGCCAGATCAATTTGCAGTTGTTCAAGATGCACTTCGTGAAGCGGGTGTAGAAGAATTTAAAGTAGCCGAATTTGAAATGCTTCCACAAACAGATATTGAGCTATCAGAAGATGACCAAGCAACATTTGAGAAATTAATAGATGCATTAGAAGATTTGGAAGACGTTCAAAACGTATTCCATAATGTGGATATCAAATAATGAAAGCAGCACAACAATGGATTGACGAGTTGGATTTAATATCGCATCCAGAAGGTGGTTTCTATAAAGAAACAATTAGAGAAGTTACGACGAATGATCAAAGAGCACCATTCAGTAGTATTTATTTCTTACTTACGGATGATAATATTTCACATTTTCATCGAATTGATGCTGAAGAAGTTTGGTATTACCATGCGGGTAGTTCACTCACAATCCATATGATTGATAAGGAAGGGCAATACAAAGCAGTAACTTTAGGGTCAGATATTGAAAATGGTGATGTGCTACAATATGTAGTTCCCAAAGGGACTATTTTTGCTTCGTCAATTGAAAGTGAAAATACGTATAGTTTAGTTGGCTGTATGTGTCATCCAGCATTTGAGTTTGAACACTTTGAATTGTTTACCCAAAGTGAACTACTTAATCAATTTCCTCATCTTAATTCGGTTATCGAAAAATATGCATTGAAGCAAATATAAATAATAAAGTGATTTAAAGTTGATTCTGTAATCTTTAAATCACTTTATTTTTTTGAATTGATTTGAATAAGAAATTGTGGAAATGTAATTTTGATAAGTTTGAGACAGAAATCAATGTTCCAGGTTTAAAAAAATGTACAAGTTAAAAAAATCAAAAATGCACATTATAAAAAAACATTTACATTAGTAACAAACTATATTCAAATTTATACAGGGGCCCCAACATAGAAGCTGGCGGAAAGTCAGCTAACAATAATGTGCAGGTTGGGGTAGGATAATGATAAAGAAATACTTTTTCTTTAGAAATTAGTATTTCTTATGCATGAGTTTCATTCATGTATTTCTATTTTTAAGTAGACATGAGCTGTGGCTAATGTGTAAGAACCACTACATAATAAATCATTAGTGGTTCTTTATTATTTCTTTTCTACTCCATCATATTGGTGATTTTATGTTATTTTTATTTATCGCAAAATTTGCATTATGAAGAAATAAGTGTACGATCTAAATAATATTGTCTATTTTAAGTAAATTGAGTCGAGTTGTAGTAAAATAATAATAAATATTTTCATTTGATAAACAATAAATATAAAACTGCATCATGACATGACATCAATCATGTAGTTTAATATAATTATGACAAGGAGTTGGTGACTGTGAAAGTAAAGTATATAGATAAACGTCACTGGCGTCGCCTAATTGATAGAGAGTATACAGAGGTAAAAGTTAATAATAATAGATTCAAGGGTATTATAGGCTTAGTCACGATGAAGAAGGTTCGTGATCCTTTAGAGGTGACGGTAGTTGGACAAAATATTATTGTCGCAGATGACAATTATAAATGGTTGCAAATACTACCTGAAAAGAAACGTTATAGCATTACTGTAATGTTTGATAACAAAGGTAATCCATTAGAATATTATTTTGATATTAATATTAAAAATATTACTCAAAAAGGTAATGCACGTACAGTTGATTTATGTTTAGATGTTTTAGCGTTACCAAGTGGTGAATATGAGTTAGTTGATGAAGATGATTTGATGTATGCACTTGAAAGTGAACAAATTACTAAAAAGCAGTTTCATGAAGCGTATATGATTGCGCATCAAATTATGGCAGAGTTAGAAAATGATTTTAAAGGTTTTCAAAAGAAAATCATGTATTGTTTTAACAAAATAAATGCAAAAGCTCAGAAAAATAATCATAAACCACAAAATAAACCAAATAATGAAAAGAGCAAAGCTCTAAATCCTAAACAGTATAAACATAATAACAACAAGCACCAACATCAAAAGAATATTAAGTAAAGTTAAATGCAGCCATACCAACAAAATTGGTGGAAATTATTCGTTTATTATGCACTTTGATTGTTAAAACCAATAAAAGGTAGTATTTGAATAATTTATGGGGGGAAATTATGAAGATTGAAGATTATCGTTTGTTAATCACATTAGATGAAACAAAAACTTTACGTAAAGCAGCTGAAATTTTGTATATATCCCAACCGGCTGTTACACAAAGGTTAAAAGCGATTGAAAATGCATTTGGTGTAGATATTTTTATTAGAACAAAAAAACAATTGATTACTACAACTGAAGGTACAATGATTATTGAACATGCGCGTGATATGTTGAAAAGGGAACGATTGTTTTTTGATAAAATGCAAGCACATATCGGTGAGGTAAATGGTACGATTTCAATTGGATGTTCTTCATTGATTGGTCAAACTTTACTGCCGGAAGTACTAAGTTTGTATAATTCGCAATTTCCTAATGTTGAGATACAAGTTCAAGTTGGATCAACAGAGCAAATTAAAGCAAATCATAGAGATTATCATGTAATGATAACGCGTGGAAATAAAGTCATGAATTTAGCAAATTCTCATTTGTTTAATGATGATCATTACTTTATTTATCCTAAAGATAAACGTGATGATGTAACTAAATTACCATTTATAGAATTCCAAGCAGATCCTATTTATATTAATCAAATTAAACAATGGTATAACGATAATCTCGAACAGGATTATCATGCAACGATTACAGTAGATCAAGTTGCAACGTGTAAACAAATGTTGATTAGCGGTGTTGGTGTAACAATTTTACCTGAAATTATGATGAAAAATATAAGTAAAGAACAATTTGAATTTGAAAAAGTTGAAATCGATAATGAACCGCTAATTCGTTCAACATATATGAGTTATGATCCAAGTATGTTGCAATTGCCACAAGTAGATTCGTTTGTTAATCTTATGTCGAATTTTGTGGAAAAGCCTAAAGGATAGTTAAAGGTTTATTTGAATCAAGTAGTTAACATTTTGATGTTGGATAAATTTCATTAATAAAAACACAGTTGGATGCTAAAGTACAACTGCATAAGAGCCCCTAATCGCTATAGCTCAAGGGGAAAAAGGAATACAGTTGGCAAAGCAACTGCATAAGAGCCCCTAATTAATAAATTAAAAGGGGCTCTAAGAATCGGGGTTATGAATATGTTTGCAGCTTTATTACAAATAAAGAATTATAAACTCTTTGTTGCGAATATGTTTTTATTAGGTATGGGAATTGCAGTGACTGTCCCTTATCTCGTACTTTTTGCGACTAAAGATTTAGGTATGACGACAAATCAATATGGCCTATTGCTAGCATCAGCAGCAATCAGTCAATTTACAGTAAATTCAATTATAGCAAGGTTCTCGGATACGCATCATTTTAATAGGAAATTTATTATTATTCTCGCATTATTAATGGGAGCGCTAGGCTTTTCGATTTACTTTTTTGTAGATACAATATGGTTATTTATTTTACTATATGCTATTTTCCAAGGATTATTTGCGCCTGCCATGCCACAACTTTACGCATCTGCTAGAGAATCAATTAATGTTTCAAGTTCTAAAGATAGGGCTCAATTTGCTAATACGGTATTACGTTCAATGTTTTCATTGGGCTTTTTATTTGGACCATTTATTGGTGCACAGCTAATTGGATTAAAGGGTTATGCTGGTTTGTTTGGTGGAACAATTAGTATTATTTTATTCACACTCATTTTACAAATATTTTTCTATAAAGATTTAAAAATAAAACAGCCAATAAGTACACAACAGCATGTTGAAAAAGCGGCACCAAATATGTTTAAGGATAAAACGCTGTTATTGCCATTTATCGCATTTATTCTGTTACATATTGGACAGTGGATGTATACGATGAATATGCCATTATTTGTTACAGATTATTTAAAGGAAAATGAACAACATGTAGGTTATTTAGCGAGTTTATGTGCAGGCTTGGAAGTACCTTTTATGATTATTTTAGGCGTTTTATCATCGAAATTACAAACCCGCACGTTATTGATATATGGTGCTATTTTCGGTGGATTATTCTATTTCAGTATTGGCGTATTTAAAAACTTTTATATGATGCTTGCTGGACAAGTATTTTTAGCTATCTTTTTAGCAGTACTTTTAGGTATTGGTATCAGTTATTTCCAAGATATCTTACCAGATTTTCCAGGCTATGCTTCCACGCTGTTTTCTAATGCAATGGTGATTGGACAATTGGGTGGTAACTTATTAGGTGGTGCAATGAGTCACTGGGTAGGTTTGGAAAATGTGTTTTTCGTATCATCAGCATCAATTTTAGTAGGTATGATACTTATATTCTTTACTAAAGACCAGAAAATTACAAAAGAGGATGTGATATCGTCGTGACATTAGTTTTATGGTTGCTTATCATCGCAGCATTCATTTTTGCATTTATTGGATTGATTAAGCCTATTATTCCATCGGTACTAGTATTATGGATTGGTTTTTTAATCTATCAATTTGGATTTCACAATCAGCATTTATCATGGATATTTTATGTGTCAATGGCTTTATTGACAGTCCTAATTTTATGTGCTGACTTTTTGGCTAATAAATATTTTGTTAGTCGTTTTGGTGGATCGAAATTTGGAGAATATGCAGCTTTAATAGGAGTAATTATTGGTTGTTTTGTATTACCACCATTTGGAATTATTATTGTTCCATTTGTATTAGTGTTCATAGTTGAATTACTTCAAGGCTATTCATTTGAAAAGGCTATTAAAGTAAGTTTCGGTTCAATTGTAGCTTTTTTAACGAGTAGTGTTGCACAAGCTATTATTATGTTTATTATGATAGTTTGGTTCTTTGTAGATGCATTATGGGTTAATTAATAAAAAGCTTATTGCAAAATATGGTTGTAGATAACTGAAATTAATGATTTTATCATTTACAGTGTCTGACATTCATATAAGGCAATAAGCTTTTTGTTTATAAAAATGTATGTGAATGTTTCTTTGAAATATTTCTTTCAATACGAAAACCGATTGGCATAATAATAAAAGATAGAATAATAAATACCCAGTTACTTACTTGAATATATGGACCAAATGCAAGTACCGATTGTGGAATAAAGAACACATAGAAAAATCCTACAATTAGCAAAATTATGGCTAGGTATGTGAATATCCATATCCAATTTGAATTATTAAAACATTGCAATTGGATTGTTTTAAAACTGAACCAAATGAATAAGAAGACAATAAAGAATCCAACTATTATAGAAAATGGAAATGAAAAGAAATACAGATTACTACCATTTTTTTCCATAAAAAAACCTAAAAAGCCTTTAAGAAAACTTACAATACCAATTAATAGTACAATGTGTTGAAATATATATTTGAATATATTTTTAAATGTTTCATTCGGCATTGCTTTTAGTTCTTTTTTTGCATGTGCTTTTGGATCATGATCAAAAAAATCTAAGGCTAATAGACCGTGTTGTTCTGCGCTTAATAATTGTTTAAGTATACGGTTGATAATTAACTCGGTATCATGTGGATTTACACGAAAATCAGAACGCATATATGTCATATAGTTCTCGAAGATTTCTCTATCTGTATTGCTTAACCTTAATGATTTAACATTGTTTTCTTTAGTTAATTGCGCAGTACTTTTCATTGTTGCTTAAGCGCTCCTTTAATAATGTTTAATTCCAATTTAAAACGGAAATGATTTTATAGTATCAGTAAAACCAATCATATCATATTACACACATAATGATAATGATTAATATTGGAGAGAGAAAATGAGAGCTTTAAATAAAAATGAGCGAGATTACATTCATCAAATAGCTAATATCCATGAAACATTATTGACTGAAACTGAATCAGGTTATCAACATACATCGCTTAGTGTTGCACTTAGATTTGAGATGATATGTTCAAGGTTGGAGTATTCTAATGATAAGATTTATATTGTTGAAAACGAAACACAACTTTGTGCATTTATTTGGGGACATTTTAATTCGGAGAAACAGATAGTCAGTATTGAATTACTTTATGTAGAGCCACAATTTAGAAACAGGGGTTTAGCTACTATACTGAAGTGTGGTATTGAGACTTGGGCAAAAAGTATAAAAGCGAAACAAATCATTAGTACAGTACATAAAGACAACGTGACAATGATATCATTGAACAAGCGGTTAGGGTATCAATTAAGTCACGTGAAAATGTATAAAGATATAGAATAGGATTAGGATTAAGTAGTCAATTCATGTTAAAATAAAAAGGATTTAAAAGACGTTAAGGAGTTCAATATGAAGAAATTTATTATCAGTATCATGGCAATGATGATATTACTAGCTGGTTGTGGTAAAAGCCAAGAGAAGGCATCTCTGGAAAAAGATATCGACAAATTACAAAAAGAAAATAAAAATTTAAAAGATAAAAAAGAAAAGTTAAAACAAGAAAAAGATAAACTAGAAGACAAGCAAAAAGACCTTGAAAAAGAAGTGAAAGATTTAAAACCATCTAAAGAGGATACTAAAGAAAATAATAAAGATGATAAGAAGGACGACAAAAAAGACAAATCAACTTCACAAAATAAAGATACAAAAGATAAATCTAAAGCAGATGACAATAAAAAAACTACTACTAAAGATAAAGAACAAAAGTCTAATGATAAAAATCAATCATGATACGAGAGATGAAAAGGGCTTAACATGATACATAACGTTTCAAGCCTTATTTTAAGGGTATGTATTAATTAAAATTATGACGACGATTAAAAACAATACTCACTATTCAACTTCGTAATGATTAAAGGAGAGATATGGCATGCATGAACAAGATTTTAAAATTTTAGAAGGTCAAAATATTACTTTACCAGAGTTAGGTAGAGAATTAGAAAATATTACCGGACGAACAATTGTAGATTCTACTGGAGAAATTAAGCGTGTGATTGCACAATTACCCAATTTTGAGTCTGAGACAGATACATTTGTAGCTACATATCGACTAAATCATCAACAAGATTTTATAGATGCAACATTTACTGCGTTAAAGTCGGACCGATCAAGATTAAAAGAAGTACCAGTACATGTTGAACTAATTAGTTATATTTCAAAATCTGAATAATTTATTATCCGAAACACAGAGTTGATTATCATGTCGATTTTGTGTTTTTTATTGAAATTGTTTTATAGGAGTTGTAATAACATGATTTATTGTGAAACTGATCGTCTGATTTTACGAGATTGGCATGAAGACGATTTATTACATTTTCAAAAAATGAATGCAAATCATGACGTACGAAAATACTTTCCAAGTTTATTAAGTTATCGACGTTCAGAATTGGATATGAGGAAAATGGATACTATTATTAAAGATTATGGTATAGGTTTATTTGCTGTTGAAGAAAAAGCGTCTCGTCAATGGATTGGTTTTATAGGGTTAAATTACATTCCTGAAACTAGTGAATATCCTTTCAAGGAATTGCCAATATATGAAATAGGGTGGCGGTTGTTACCACAATATTGGGGACAAGGTATGGCTACTGAAGGTGCAAAAGCTGTATTAAAACTAGCAAAAAAACATAATATACAAGACGTATATAGTTTTACTGCTGAAGCTAACAAAGCGTCACAACGTGTAATGGAAAAAATAGGAATGTCATATTATGATCAATTTGAGTTACCTCATTTGAGTAAGTATCATTTATTAAAAAGACAAGTACGTTATTACATAGATTTGAGTAAGTAATATCGTATATGACAATGATACTTCAAAGAAAAATAAAGAAGTGGGGCAGAAATGATAAAGAACCACTAATGGTTTATTATATAGTGGTTCTTATACTTTAACTATAACTAATGTGTACTTAAAAAATTGAAAAAGTTTGTTGCAAGCGCATTTTCACTCAGTCAATTACTGAGAATATAACATTGATTTATGTCGCACGTATTTATTTAATTTGGGAAACGCACCTTAATCATATGTACGTGTTCCTAACGGTTTGAAATTCAAAATTGCTTCCACCAAAGATTCTTTTGAGTCACATAATGGCGCAAGAGCACGATACTTCGGATCAATAAATCCTTCTTCTATCATATGATCTATCATTGACTGTAGTGGATCAAAAAAGCCATTAATATTATATATAGCAATTGGTTTTTCGTGAATACCAATTTGAGCCCAACTATACATTTCAAAAAATTCTTCGAGAGACCCGGCACCACCAGGAGCCATAACAAATGCATCGGCAAGTTCAGCCATTTTATTTTTACGTTCATGCATAGAATCTACTAAAATTAATTCTGTTAGACGTTGACTAGTAATTTCGCGTTCATCTAGCATTTTAGGCATGACACCAATAACTTTACCACCATGATCTAAAACGCCATCTTGAATGGCACCCATAATTCCAATTGACCCTGCACCAAATACTAACTCATAGCCTTGTTCAGCAAAGTATTTTCCTAATTCATAGGCTTTTTTGACATATGAAGGATTATGGCCTTTACTTGCGCCACAATATACCGCGATTCGTTTCATTTAGTTTCTCTCCCTTGCTTGATGAATAATTTTTGATAATGACATTTCAAATGTTTTCTTATCTTGTTTAGTAAAAGGAGGTGGGCCTTTGTGGCGACCACCTTGTTTTCTAATTTGTGCATTAAGATATCGTTTATCTAAAAGTTGTTGAATATTTTTAGGGGTGTATATCTTTCCATTATGATGCATTACAGTATCCACTTTTTCGATTAATAAACTCGCAAGACCGTAATCTTGAGTGATAACAATGTCCTCATCTTTAGAAAGTTGAACAATTTTATAATCAACTGCATCAGGTCCATCATCAACATAAACTGTTGATACATGTGGAGGATATACTTGATTTGAGTAATGGCTAAAGCTACGAATGATTGTCACAAAAATGCCTGTCTCAGTTGTTAAGTCAATTATTGAATTAACAACAGGACAAGCATCTCCATCAATGATAATATTCGTCACTATTATGCCTCAGTATCATTACTTTTATTTTGTGTTTTTGGGCTTTTAGCAACATAATCTTTATATTTTTTAAATGACTTGATGCGTGCTTTTTCAGCTTCTTGTTGTTGTTTTTGTTCTTCTTTGTGACGTTTTTCTATATTTTTTTGTAATTTTTTATTCATCTTGTCAATTTCTTTACGATTTTTTTCTGCAAGTTTATCGCCTTTTTTCTCGGTCTTTTCGTCTAACTTAGCAGGTGTCAGTCCAACTTTTTCTTCATACTTCTGCGACTTTTTCATATCTTTAATACGCTGTAATTGATTTTTTTCACGCTCTTTTTGTTCTTCTTTATGACGTTTTTCAATATTTTTTTGAAGGATTTTATTCATTTTATCTGCATCTTTGCGATTTTGTTTTGCTAATTTCTCGCCTTTTTTCTCAATATAGGCAGGATCGTGTTCTCTAGCAAACTTTTTCAGTTCACGTTTATTTTCAAAATCTTGTTTTTTATCACCAACATATTCTTTAACATCACTAGCTGTATTGCTAATTACTGTAGATGTTTTCGAAGCTACTTTACTAGTTGCATTAGTAACTTTTTGTACATCAGGATGTTGTTTAATTCGTTTGCGTTCAACAAACAAAGGTACTAATACTATTGGTAACACATTAATCATAAATTTGATGACTTTTTTCTTATCCATAGATCTTGCCTCCATAATTACTTTATTATTTTTACATACCCTATGATACATCAATATAAACGATGAGAGTAGTGAATTCACCTATGTATTTTATGTTTTTGAAAAGTAAAAATAAAGACTGCCAATTAAGTATAACTTAACTGACAGTCCACATTTAAAATGAATTAAATGCCTTTTCCAATGCCAAAACCGAAATACAAAATTGCAATAAAGATAACTAAGATAATTCTGTATATGGCAAATGGGATTAATTTAATTTTATTAATAAGATGTAGGAATGTTTTAATAGCAATCAAACCTACTGTAAATGCAGCTAAAAATCCTAAAATATAAAATGGAATGTCTGCAATTTGAATGTCTTGATAATGTTTTAATAGTGACAAGCCACTAGCAGCTAACATAATTGGTACGGCCATAATAAATGTGAAATCTGATGCTGCTTTATGATTTAGTTTCATCAATACACCAGTAGAGATTGTAGAGCCTGAACGGCTGAAGCCAGGCCACATTGCTACTGCTTGAGAGATACCAATAACAAATGCTTGGAGATAATTAATTTGATCAACGGTTTGTTGATTTTTAACTTTAGCTGAATATTTATCAGCAATAATCATATAAATTGCACCAACGAATAATCCAATCATAACGGTAGGGACACTGAAAAGATGTTCTTCAATAAAGTTATCGAATAACAATCCCAAAATACCAGCTGGTATCATACCTACTAACACATGTAATAGATTCAATCGTCGAGGCTTTGAGCGTCGTTGTTGATTATTGTCTACATCAACGTGTTTGTGTTTACCAATATGTAATATCTCTAAGAAGCGTTCGCGGAACACCCACGCTGCTGCAAAAACAGAACCTAATTGAATAACAATTTTGAACGTAAATGCTGATTGAGAACCTAAAAATTCAGATGACTTTAACCACATATCATCAACAAGAATCATATGTCCAGTAGAAGAAACAGGTGCAAATTCTGTTAATCCTTCGACGATTCCTAAGATAATACCTTTAATTAATTCAATGATAAACATTATTTACCCACTTTCATAACTCAATTTAATTAGTCTAAATATCAAAATTACCATATTATGATAGCATATTCATTTAAATACATGCCAGTTCTAGTTATAATACGAGACTAAAGGTGTAAATATTCAACTGCTTTTACATGAAAAAATTCAAAATTTTAATGAGCTATTTAATTTGATTTTAAGGAAAACCTTTTATAATAGGTTTGGGTGATATAATTGTGAAAAAATTAACAACAATATTGTTTCAATATAAAGTATTTCCAGTACTAATGTTCGTTGTAAGTACTGCACTTGGGTTGCTCGTTATAACTCAAAACATTTTAATCGCAGATTTTTTGTCTAAAATTATAAAACATCAATTACAAGGTCTGTGGCCTATTTTATTCATTTTACTTGCTGTGCTTTTATTAAGAGCAACTGTACAATTTCTAAATCAATGGTTGGGTGACACATTAGCATTTAAAGTAAAGCATATGTTAAGACAACGTGTCATTCATGCAAATCGGATTTATCCAATTGGGGAACAAATGACAATTCTCACTGAAAATATAGATGGATTAGCACCATTTTATAAAAGTTATTTACCTCAAGTATTCAAATCTATGATGGTTCCATTTATTATTATCGTCACTATGTTTTTCATTCATTTAAATACTGCTTTAATTATGTTAATAACTGCACCGTTTATCCCATTGTTTTATATTATTTTCGGTCTAAAAACACGAGATGAATCAAAAGACCAAATGACATATTTAAATCAATTTAGCCAACGTTTTTTAAATATTGCAAAAGGATTAGTTACGTTAAAATTATTTAATCGTACAGATAAAGCTGCTAAGCATATTTACGATGATAGTACACAGTTTAGAACATTGACGATGCGTATATTACGTAGTGCCTTTTTATCGGGGTTAATGCTTGAATTCATAAGCATGTTAGGTATAGGCCTTGTTGCGTTGGAAGCAACATTAAGCCTAGTAGTATTTCATCATATTGATTTTAAAACAGCTGCAATTGCGATTATTTTAGCGCCTGAATTTTATAATGCAATCAAGGATTTGGGACAAGCGTTTCATACAGGTAAACAAAGTGAAGGTGCAAGTGATGTCGTCTTCGATTTTCTAGAACAATCTAATGATAATAAGGCAGCTCAAATAAAATATTCATCAGAGCAGCAACCATTTATTCGCTTAAGTGATGTATCTTTTCGTTATGCTAATACTGAGAGATTTGTATTGAATAAAATAAATATAGATATCGCGAAAGGTGATCAAATAGCACTTGTTGGACCTAGTGGCGCAGGTAAATCAACATTGACACATATAATCTCAGGAGCATACTCACCAACAAGTGGGATTATTAGTACAAATCAAGACAATATCAATATTGGTATTTTAAGTCAGCATCCTTATATTTTTAGCGCTTCAATAAAGGATAATATTACGATGTTTAAAGACATGGAGAATAGCAAAGTTGAAGCTGTACTCAATGAGGTTGGTTTGCTTGATAAAGTCCAAACTTATAAACATAGTATTGATACAAAAATTGGTGAAGGTGGGGAGATGCTATCGGGAGGACAAATGAGACGTATAGAACTTTGTCGTCTATTAGTTATGCAACCAGATCTCGTTATTTTTGATGAGCATGCAACTGGTTTGGATATACAAACAGAACATATGATTCAGAATGTTTTATTTAAACACTTTAGAGATTCGACAATGATTGTCATAGCACATAGAGATAATACGATTCGCCATTTACGAAGACGTGTCTACTTAGAAAAAGGAAAAGTGCTAGCAGATGATTATAATATTTCAGTAAATTTAGCAGAAAATGGTGAGCGCTCATGAAAACACGACTAAAATTTCAATTAGATAAGGATTTAATTTTGGCAATAGTTGTCGGCGTTACTGGAAGTTTAGTTGCACTTGCTATGTTCTTTTTAAGTGGATATATGGTGACACAAAGTGCATTAGGTGCTCCACTTTACGCATTAATGATTTTAGTTGTTACTGTTAAACTATTTGGATTTTTAAGGGCAATCACACGATATGTGGAACGTCTTGTTTCTCATAAAGCAACATTTACAATGTTACGTGATATTCGAGTGCAATTTTTTGGGAAATTAGTTAATGTCATTCCCAATGTTTATCGTAAGTTAAGTTCGAGTGATTTAATTGCTCGTATGATAAGTCGTGTGGAGGCGCTACAAAATATATATCTTCGTGTTTATTATCCGCCAATCGTTATTGGATTGACAGCCGTTGTTACAGCAGTGGTTATATTATTTATATCGATTGGTCATGCGATATTAATCATGTTTAGTATGTTGCTCACACTACTTATTGTTCCTTGGTTAAGTGCTAAAAAAGCGCGTACTTTAAAAAAGTATGTTACTGAAGAACAATCTCAATTTTTAAATTGTTTTTATGATTACAAAGCTGGAATGGGAGAATTAAAACGTTTTAAACGTGTTGAGATGTATCGAGAAGCATTGATGCGTAAGCTAAGTCAATTTGATCATTTGCAGCTTAAAGAACAGAGATTTTTAACATTATATGATTTTATTTTAAATATTGTGGCTATGATTTCGATATTTGGTAGTTTGGTTTTAGGGTTAATTCAAATTAATGCAGGACATTTAAACATAATTTATATGACAAGTATTGTACTGATGATATTAACGTTATTTGAACAGGCTGTTCCAATGACTAACGTTGCATATTATAAAGCAGATACAGACCAAGCTTTACATGATATTAATGAAGTGATATCAACACCAACAGCCAACGGATATTCGTCTTTAAATTATGATATGGTGGGATCAGACCAAGTATTTGATATTAAACATGCGAGCTTTAAATATTGGAATCAGCAATCCTATGTATTACAAGATATTAATTTTAAAGTTAATAGAGGAGAAAAAGTTGCTATTGTGGGACCATCTGGTTCTGGAAAGAGTACTTTACTACAAATAATGGCAGGACTGTATCAACTAGATAATGGTTCTGTTTTATATGAAAGTATGAATATGGTTGAAATCAATGACAAAGATAAATTTGAAACTTTAAATGTCCTGTTACAAACGCAACAGTTATTTGATGGTACATTACGTGATAATTTATTTACTGAAGCAGACGATGAAATTATTTATAACATTTTCAATCAACTTGATTTAACTCATTTATCATTAGAACAGCATTTAGATTTAAATGGTAGTACATTGTCTGGTGGTGAAATACAAAGATTAGCTATTGCTAGAATGATGTTGAAAGAACATTCAAAAACATGGATATTAGATGAGCCATCGACAGCTTTAGATCAACAAAATACTACAAAAGTAATGGATTTAATAGAAGCACAAGCCCAAACGTTAATTGTCGCTACACACGATTTAAATTTATTGTCACGTTTTGACACCATCATCGTGATGATAAATGGTAAAATAGTTGAAAAGGGAAACTATCAACAATTACTTGCTGAGCAAGGTGCTTTATGGAATATGATTCAATATAATGCATAACAAAAAACTGCTTGATAGGCTGAATATACCTTTCAAGCAGTTTTTTACTAACAAGCAAAAGCTTGTTAATTGTGTTTTTATTCTTAATAAATTCTAAACATTACTTTAATTGTCATGACAAAAGTTAATTATTTTTCCTTTGTTTCATCAAATGCATGAATCACTTTACCTAATAAGCGATTAAGTTCTTTAACTTCATCTTGAGATAAAGAAGAAGCTGAAGCGACTTTGTCAGATGCATTACTTAATTCTGGTCTAATAGTTTCACTTTTGTCAGTCAAGTGAATAAATACTTCACGTTGATCGACTTCAGAACGTTCGCGCTTAATTAAGTCTACTTGTTCCATTCGTTTTAATAGTGGTGATACTGTACCAGTATCGAGTGCTAATTCAGTTACGACTTTCTTGACGTTTACAGGAGATTCATCCCATAAAATAGTTAAGACAAGAAATTGTGGGTATGTTAGATTGTACTTCTTAAAAACTTTGTTAGAGTAGTAGCGATTAACTTGTCTTTGAGCATTGTACAAACTAAAGCATAGCTGTTCTTTTAAATTATGTTGATCAGACATTAAAGTTCTCCTCCAGACATACTATCCGTTTTTTTCTCTTTTCGGATTGGTAATCATTAAAAAGTTGATTGTTTATTAATTCACAACTTCCTTTGATTCAATGCCATGCTAAAATTAAAGTATGTTTAAAGTTTAGAAGATATTTTTGATTAAATCAAGCAAAAAGATAATTTAATATTTATGTTATCATTTTTAAAAATAACTGTAATAGAAAAGAGAATATAAAATGAAAAATAATAAAGATGAAAAAATAAGAATATCCATAATTAACGGATTTTTAGGTAGTGGTAAAACCACGTTACTGACACATTATATTAGTGAATTATTAAAAAATGATGAGAAAATTAAAATCATCATGAATGAATTCGGTAGTTTTGACATTGATAGTAATAGTATTTCTAATGAAATTGAAGTGCATTCATTGATAAACGGTTGTGTTTGTTGTGATCTTAAGCAAGAACTTGTCTCAGAATTGACAGCGATTGCTTTAAACGGCAATGTTAATCATGTCATTATAGAGGCTACAGGAATTGCACATCCTTTAGATTTACTATTTGCCTGTCAAGATCCAAAGCTAGTTCGTTATTTTGAAAAGCCAACGATAATTGGTGTTTTAGATGCTAAAAGATTTTTAGATCGACATCAATATACTGACAATACGGTTTCACTTATGGAAGATCAACTTAAGTTTAGCGATGTAATTATAATTAATAAAATTGACCTTGTAAGTGATGATAATATTCAAAAAATCAAAAAACAATTATATGATATATGTCCTGACGTTATGACGCATACAACTACATTTGGTCGAATACCTTTTGATACGCTACTTTTAAAAATTAAAAATCAAGAAATGGTAAATGGAGAGCATCATCACCATCACCATCATCATCATGGAATTAAGAGTATGCATTATACATTTAGTGGTCCAATTGATCGTCAGTTGTTTTATCAATTTATTTTGAAGTTGCCAGATTCAGTATTACGTTTAAAAGGTTATGTCACTTTTAGAGATAAACCTGATGACATATATGAATTTCAGTATGCATATGGATTGCCAGATTATGGTATTATTTCGATGAAATTACCGTTAACGATTGTCATCATAGGGGAGTCTATAGACACTGATCAACTACGTAATCAATTAGATATGCTACAATTTACGTAATGAAGTTAACTTTATAAAACATATTTTCAAAAAGTTGAAGTGCTGTGAAAATTGATGTTGTGAAATTTTTGTGACAACGAGGGATGGGGTGGATGTCTTATGGAACAAATAATGATAAATCATTATGTGCATTTTTCTAGACTTGTACAAGGATTTTGGCGTGCTAATGAATGGAAAATGACTGCACAAGAGTTAAATTATTTTATAAATGAATTAATCGAACGTGGTATAACTACAATGGATCATGCAGACATATATGGAGACTATCAATGTGAGAAATTATTTGGAAATGCATTGAAATTATCTCCGGATTTGAGAGCTAAGCTTCAAATTGTTACGAAATGTGGAATTGTTTTACCTTCAACGCAATTTGATTTTACAAATGGGCATCGTTATGATTTAAATAGTAATCATATTATCAAATCTGTTGAACAATCCTTAAATAATTTAAATGTTGATTATTTAGATAGTTTGCTGATTCATCGTCCTTCACCATTAATGGATTCTGAACAAGTTGCTGACGCTTTAACGAAACTTGTAAAAGAAGGTAAGATTAGATCATTCGGTGTTTCAAATTTTAATGATGCACAATATCAATTGTTAAATCAATATATCACTAAAGAACGCCTACATATTAGTGTGAATCAATTGGAATTATCACCATATAATATTGAAAGTTTACAAGATGGAACAATGGATGCGATGTATCAACACCATGTCCAGATTATGGCTTGGAGTCCTTTTGCAGGTGGTAAACTTTTTGATAGTGATAATGTTAAAGCGAGACGAATTATGAAAGTTATAAAACCAATTGCTGAAAGATATGGTGTTAGTGAAATGGCAGTGATAATATCATGGCTGGCTAAATTACCACACCGTGTTATGCCGATACTTGGGACAAGACAATTACAACGTATTGACCAAGCAATTGATGGACTGCAATTGTCGCTAGATGACCAATCATGGTTTGATATATACACAGCCATACTCGGACAAGATATTCCATAAAAATAACGAATCAACATATAAAGGAGCATATCATGACAAACGAAGACAAACGTTTTGAACAATTAGGCTTTGAGCGCAAATTTATAATTATTCCATATGTAATTTATGCAGTTATCGTATTATTGTTAAACATTTTCTATTCTGATTTAAAAATAACAATGACACTTTTCGGCTTATTCTTTGCATATAATATTGTGATTTTATTTATAGCATTCCTTAAACATTATAAACGCACATTAATTTTAAGCTTTATTTTAACAATTTTAAGTGGAGCTGCGTTCTTTGTCATTATATATGTTTATGGTATAAACCATTTCTAAATTTTAATTTGAACTATTTACAAAATTTTCATCCGAAGTTTACCAATCAATATGAATTAATTGATTGTAACTCGCTATGGATAAGATATTGTAGATAGTTTTTTATTATGCATTTTTTGTTAGAATGCAGGATTAAACTTGTTCTTCAAAGGATTCTCTTTGCTTCTCGATATTATTTACTAAATATTTTGAAAAAAATGTGTATTTTGCATTAATTGAAAAAGTGTGTTTTAAAAAATTGTTATAATTAACTTGAATATTAATTAAAACAAAGGGGAGATTGATATGACAAAAGAATTTCATGCAGTAAATAATGAGCAACAACAGAATGAAAAGAATAAAAAGCAATATAAACCAATTTGGATTGTTATGAGTTTTATAGTGCTTATTGTTGTACTTTTATTGCCCACACCAACAAGTTTGCCTTTAATGGCAAAAGCTGTGTTAGCCATTTTAGCTTTTGCAGTCATTATGTGGGTAACAGAAGCGGTATCTTATCCAGTATCAGCGACATTAATTATTGGTCTAATGATATTGTTGTTAGGATTTAGTCCTGTTCAAAACTTAGCGACCAAACTTGGAAACCCAAAAAGTGGAGGTGCCATTTTAACAGGTAGTGACCTTTTAGGTACTAATCATGCATTAGCATTAGCGTTTAGTGGATTTGCAACATCAGCTGTTGCACTTGTCGCTGCTGCCTTATTTTTAGCTGCGGCAATGCAAGAAACCAATTTACACAAAAGATTAGCGTTAATCGTTTTATCAATTGTAGGTAATAAGACACGCAATATAGTGATAGGTGCTATTGTTGTTTCAATTGTTTTAGCATTTTTTGTACCTTCAGCGACAGCACGCGCAGGCGCTGTAGTACCAATTTTATTAGGAATGATTGCTGCCTTTAAAGTATCAAAAGATAGTAAATTAGCTTCGTTATTAATCATTACTTCAGTGCAAGCTGTTTCAATTTGGAATATCGGTATTAAGACAGCTGCAGCACAAAATATAGTTGCTATTAATTTTATCAATCAGCATCTTGGATTTGATGTGTCATGGGGGGAATGGTTTTTATATGCGGCACCATGGTCTGTAATTATGTCGATAGCATTATATTTCATAATGATTAAAGTGATGCCACCCGAAATTAATGCAATCGAAGGTGGTAGAGAATTAATTAAAGAAGAATTGCATAAACTTGGACCAGTGAGTGCATGCGAATGGCGTCTAATAGTCATCTCACTTTTATTATTAGTCTTTTGGTCAACTGAAAAAGTATTACATCCAATTGATTCAGCGTCGATTACAATCATTGCTTTAGGTATTATGTTAATGCCTAAAATAGGTGTGATGACTTGGAAAGGTGTTGAAAATAAAATACCATGGGGCACAATTATTGTCTTTGGTGTTGGTATTTCTTTAGGGAATGTATTATTGAAGACAGGAGCAGCACAATGGTTAAGTGATCAAACATTTGGTGCTCTAGGATTAACGCATTTACCTCTTATAGCTACAATTGCACTCATAACGTTATTTAATATATTAATTCATTTAGGTTTCGCTAGTGCTACAAGTCTTTCATCAGCATTAATACCTGTATTTATTTCCTTAACTTCTACGCTACATTTAGGAGATCAATCAATAGGATTTGTTTTAATTCAACAATTTGTAATTAGTTTTGGATTTTTATTACCAGTTAGTGCGCCTCAAAATATGCTCGCATATGGAACTGGTACATTTACAGTTAAAGACTTCTTGAAAGCTGGTATACCATTAACAATTGTTGGTTATATTTTAATTTTAATTTTCAGCATGACTTATTGGAAATGGTTAGGCTTACTTTAAAAAGCTAAACACTTAGTAGCAATACATTACTTTAAAAATCGTGATAAGATTGTAATAAAAATTATAGAAAATATAGGTGATTAAAATATGGCAGTAGCTGTGTTATTGAATCGTATGTTTCGAACAGAGAACAATCCGTTATTTGAATATATATATCAACAGAGGGATACAATCAAATCATGTTATTTTATTATCGCTGAAGAGGACATGTCAACAGCATCTGAATTGAAAGCAAGTTTTTATCGTGGTACGATGCAACGCTTTTATCAATCATTATTAAACAAAGGCTTTATTCCACATGTACTTTCTTATGAGAATATTATCTCGTTTTGTAAAAAAAATAATATAACTGAAGTAGTGGTAGCTGGGGATATTATGAGTTATCATCTTGAAGATTATGATATTTTGCATCAACGTCCATATTTTGAAGAAGCGCAAATTGAAGTGACATTAGTGCGTGGTAATCATTATTTTAAAGCGAGTAAAACGATGAATCAACAAGGTGAACCTTATAAAGTTTTTACAAGTTTTTATAAAAAATGGAGGCCATATTTGACAATTAGAGATGTTTATCATTATGATTTAAGCGAATTAAAAGACATTGTTATTGAAGCGCCAAATGAATTAAGCTTTAGAGATATAAACGAAGGGTCGACTGAATCTATAGAACAAGATAAATGGCAACGTTTTTTAAATCATGAAATACAAAACTATGAAAATAATAGAGAGTATTTGCCTGAAGTTTTAACAAGCCAATTAAGCATTGCACTTGCGTATGGATTACTAGATATTATTGAAATTTTTAATGATTTATTGTCTCGGTATGAAGAAGATGAATCGAATTATGAATCATTTATTCGTGAACTTATTTTTAGAGAGTTTTATTATGTTTTAATGACACAATTTCCCGAAACTGCACAACAATCATTTAAAGAAAAATATCGTCGAATTAAATGGTCAGATAATGAAGCGGATTTTGATGCATGGTGTGATGGACAAACAGGATTTCCAATCATTGATGCAGCAATGATGGAATTACAACAAACTGGGTTTATGCACAATAGAATGAGAATGGTTACTTCACAATTTCTAACAAAAGATTTATTTATTGATTGGACTTGGGGAGAAAACTTCTTCAGAAAATATCTGATTGATTACGATGCAGCTTCAAATGTTCATGGTTGGCAATGGTCAGCATCGACAGGAACTGATGCAGTACCATATTTTAGAATGTTTAATCCAATTAGACAGAGTGAGCGATTTGACCCTAAAGCGCTCTATATAAAAAAGTATTTACCAATTTTAAATCAAGTAGATGCAAAATATTTACATGATACACATCAAAATCAGTCTAAAATTTTGGGACAAGGCGTTGAATTAGGTCATCATTATCCAAAACAAATTGTAAATCATAAGGAAAAAAGGGATCAGGTCTTAGCGATTTTTAAATCAATAGATTAATAATTGCATGATGATAAATTAAACAATTTGGGACAAAATGATATGAAATGCTCCCTTCAAAGTTTTCATTCTTTACACTGGCTACTTTGAAGGGAGCATATAACAATGTTCTAGGCTCTATAATGTTGTTATATTTGCAATCGTTGACTGAATGCAAATGCGCTTGTAACAAGCAATTTTCAATACTAGCGGGCGGGGCCCCAACATAGAAGCTGACAGAAAGTCAGCTTACAATAATGTGCAAGTTGGCGGGGCCCCAACAAAGAGAAATTGTACATTATAGATGATTAGTGGTTTTTATCATTTCTATTCCGCTAACAATTCCAATAGATTATCGTAATAAGTCTGTAAACAGTGTGAAGTATAAAACGACATACTGTAAAAATGTGATGATATAAATATATTTAAGTCTAATTTTAATATTCTGAGGTACTTGCCATTCAGGATATTGACGTTCAAAATAAAGCATTTGTTGGATGAAAACTCCAATACCGAGGGGGAGGAGCATAAGCATAATGCTTTTAGCGTAACTTAGACCTATATCATGCCATAGGTGACCAATAATCATTTGAAGAATAACGATCTAAATAATTAATATAATTATACTTAGTGTCACTTTTTCAACCTCACTCCTTTACCGAATAATAGAATAGCTGCTTGCATCGCTACCATATAACAAACAAAAATAGCGGTATTTAAGGTCAGACTTTCTAAAATATGGTTTAATACACGCAATGGTTCATTAAAGAAATAAACAGAGTGTAGGCGTAAGAAGCGACCGATATAAATGCCAAACCCATTTAAAAACATCAAACAGATAACAATGGTTCTATTAAGCCATTGGCGTGTTGTAAGTGTTAAAATTTCAAAATAAATTAAAATCATTACATAGACAGCTAGAAAAACACCCAGTAATAAATACGTAAAGTACTTCCATTCGGTTAAGTTAAGGCCAGCATAAAAATTAAATTGAAATTGATTTAAGTGAATTAAGTCAGTGACCATATAAAATGTGTTTGGCAATAATAATACAAAAATAAAGCTATAAATGATAAAGAGTGGCCATTCATATTTTTTGTTTGGTTTAAATAATCGTAAAAGAAGGCTCAACTCAAATGGTATATATGCTAAAAATAAATTTAAAGTCATAAATTGAAATATTTTAGTCTCAAAAAGAGAGGCTATGAATAAGACTAGAAAGTATACTCTAGCGATGTATCTTGATTTCATAAAATATAAACACTACTTTCTGATGATAAAAAGTTATTAATGTGAATAAAACAGTTACAAATATTTACATTTACTGTCGATGTCGTGTTGAGTAAGTACAATGACATACTTAGAAAGTAAATATATGTGAAACTATAATTAAGCACTAATGATAACTTGTAATATAATGTGATTCAACTAAAAAGTAGTATGTTATTTTGGGTCGAGTAAATTTAAGCCGATAGCTTCATTATAAGTACGATTTATATCCATATCTGTATGGGTGATTATGATTTCAGCGGTTGCAGAAACAATAGCTTTTGATAAGTGACCACTATATGTTTGGTAAGTTTGTGTGCCAAATGTTGCATGTAAATGAGCAAAATGCCCATTGTCTAAACGAGAAATATTACCCATTAGACTTGTAAGTTCTAGAGGTTCAGTGATATGTCGTTCTTCATATTCTTTTGTTGTTAAATTGAAAAATTTTAAAATGACATCGTCACAGGCACCAATACCACTCACAGTGGCAAATTTTAAATTGTTTGTATCGGAGAAACGTGTTATAGATTCAACGATATCTTCACCTTTTTCTAAAACAAGTAACGTGGTATGATTGTTTTTTTGTAATTTCATTATATATACATCCCCTTTATCCTTATTTGATTATAATTATACAATTAAAAGGATAATAGCGATAATTATAAAGATTAAAATATTGTCAAATATAGTAAGGTTGTAATACAATATAGAAACTTTTTACGAAACAATAGCTTTAACTGCTGTTTTATGTGGAAAGATTATCATAGTAGTTTAATGTTAGGGAATGAAAAAGAGGTGAGCATATGAACAAACAGATTATTGTTTTATATTTTAATATTTTCTTAATATTTTTAGGAATTGGTTTAGTCATTCCAGTTTTACCTGTGTACTTAGAAGATTTGGGATTAACTGGAAGTGATTTAGGTCTTTTAGTTGCTGCTTTTGCTTTATCTCAAATGATCATATCGCCATTTGGTGGAACATTGGCTGACAAACTAGGTAAAAAGTTAATTATTTGTATTGGGTTAATTCTTTTTTCTGCTTCTGAATTTATGTTTGCCGTAGGACATAATTTTTCAATATTAATGTTATCAAGAATTATTGGTGGTATGAGTGCTGGCATGGTTATGCCTGGCGTAACAGGCTTAATCGCTGATATTTCGCCGAGCCACCAAAAAGCGAAAAACTTTGGTTATATGTCCGCAATAATTAATTCGGGGTTTATTTTAGGGCCTGGTATAGGCGGTTTTATGGCAGAAGTATCACATCGATTGCCATTTTACTTTGCAGGTGGATTAGGTATAGTGGCATTTATTATGTCTGTCATTTTAATTTATGATCCTAAAAAGTCAACGACTACGGGCTTCCAAAAATTAGAACCGCAGTTATTAACGAAAATTAATTGGAAAGTATTTATTACGCCGGCAATCTTAACGCTTGTATTAGCTTTTGGTTTATCAGCATTTGAAACACTTTTCTCATTATATACATCATATAAAGTGAACTATACGCCTAAAGATATTTCAATTGCAATTACAGGTGGCGGTATATTTGGCGCGATTTTCCAAATATATTTCTTTGATAAATTTATGAAATATTTCTCAGAACTAACGTTTATCGCATGGTCGCTATTATATTCAGTAATTGTTCTAATATTATTAGTCTTTGCAAATGGTTACTGGTCTATAATGATAATTAGTTTTATAGTCTTTATAGGTTTTGACATGATAAGACCAGCTATTACAAATTATTTTTCTAATATAGCAGGAGATAGACAAGGATTTGCTGGTGGATTAAACTCTACATTTACGAGTATGGGGAACTTTATTGGCCCATTAATTGCAGGCGCATTATTTGATGTACACATAGAAGCGCCGATTTATATGGCAATTGCAGTTTCATTAGCAGGTATTATTATTGTTTTGATTGAAAAGCAACATAGAGCGAAATTGAAACAACAATAATTGTAGTATCACGTCGAAATATTATTTAAATATGGTTTGAGTTAGTATACCAATAAGGAGTTAGCATCGATTTTCTTAAAATCTTATTTAAGAAAATTGATGCTTTATATATATAAAGATTCAATTTTTTAGAATGTTTTAGTCTTTTAATTTAAATGTTACATGTAACAAAAAATGATATTTAGTAATAATCATGTTACAAATATTACATTCTTTTTAAATTGTAATCCACTTACCTATTTGCATAACAGTATTATGTTAAGATGTAAAAAAATGAGTAAGGAAATGTGGGTAGGGGATGACTTTTAAAAATTTGTTTTTAAGTGTTGTCGCAATTATATTAATAGTGTGCCTTTTAGGTTTACTAGTATTGGCGACAAATCAAGAAGCGCTTGCTAAAGTGCATAAAACGATAAATACGCTTCATAAAATAAATGTTTCAGATGAAGATAATAATAAAAAGGCTATTGATATTTTCAATGGTCATACGGCTAAAGCCTCAGAAATAAAAAATGATAATAATAAGCAAAATGCTTTATATGCTAATCATAAAAACATGTTTAATGAACAAGAATGTCAGGTTATCGCTGAGCGTTATTCACAGAAACATATGAATGATAATTATCAATTAGAAAAAGTAAAGAAAACGCATCAAGGATTTAATTATATTTATTCAAATGGAAACACAAAAGGAAAACAACATGTAAATATATCTAATCAAGGTATTTTGTTAATGAAATAATACAAGCGGTGTATTCAAATTGAATATGCTGCTTTTATTTTGGATGAAATACCAGAGATAACAATGAATGTCAAAAACTTATCAATTTATGCTACTTGTGAAAGTGGTATTATAGTTTTTGAAATAGTATTTATGAGGTGTTGAAATGGCAAAGAATAAGAAAACTAATGCAATGAGAATGCTTGACCGAGCTAAAGTTAAATATGATGTACATAGCTTTGAAGTACCTGAGGAGCATTTATCTGGGGAAGAAGTTGCCAAGATTATTAAAGAAGATATAGAAACGGTTTTTAAAACACTAGTACTAGAAAATGCAAAACATGAACATTATGTCTTTGTAATCCCTGTTAATAAGACATTAGATATGAAAAAGGCTGCTGCCATTGTTGATGAAAAGAAATTGAATCTTATGCCTTTAGAAAATTTGAAAAATGTAACTGGATATATACGTGGTGGTTGTTCACCAATAGGTATGAAACAATTGTTTCCAACAGTCATCGATGCATCAAGTCAGCAGTTTGAATTTATTAGTGTAAGTGGTGGACTGCGTACGATGCAAATAACTATTGCTGTTGATGATTTGTTAAGTATTACTAAAGCTAAAATTGGCTCGGTTGTTCACGATTAAGTAACATAATTATGCAAATTAAATAGTGATTGATTAGATAGATGAAACTCAACGATTTTGTTGAGTTTTTTTGTTGGCATTTTAATGTTAATACTGAGAAATATTAAAATTATATAGTGTAAAGGGTGAGATTATTGTAATTTTATCGTCACAATTTGATTGATTTTGATTGTTTTTGGTAAATTATGATTGAAATGTGAAAGCGTACTCATTATAATACAAAGTGAGATGGGGTGATGATGATAATTACTGAAAAAAGACACGAGTTAATTTTAGAAGAACTTTCGCATAAGGATTTTTTAACATTGCAAGAATTAATTGATAGAACAGGTTGCAGTGCTTCAACAATTCGAAGAGATTTATCAAAATTACAACAATTAGGGAAATTACAACGTATTCATGGTGGAGCCATGTTAAAAGAAAATCGTATGGTTGAAGCAAATTTAACTGAAAAGTTAACTACCAATCTAGATGAAAAGAAAAAGATTGCTAAGTTGGCAGCAGCTCAAATCAATGATAACGAATGTTTATTTATTGATGCTGGTTCAACTACGCTAGAGCTTATTCAATACATTCAAGCAAAAGATATTATCGTTGTAACAAATGGTTTAACTCATGTAGAAGCATTGCTTAAAAAGGGAATTAAGACAATTATGCTAGGTGGTCAAGTTAAAGAAAATACACTGGCAACAATTGGTTCTAGTGCAATGGAAATATTAAGACGTTATTGTTTTGATAAGGCGTTTATCGGTATGAATGGTTTAGATTTTGAACTTGGATTAACCACGCCAGATGAGCAAGAGGCTCTAGTGAAACAAACGGCAATGTCGTTAGCCAACAAGTCTTTTGTACTTATTGATCATTCTAAGTTTAATAAAGTATATTTTGCTCGTGTACCAATGTTAGAAAGTACTACAATCATCACATCTGAAAAAGCATTAAATCATCAAGCATTAAAAGAATATCAACATAAGTATCACTTTATAGGAGGGTCATTATGATTTATACAGTTACCTTCAACCCTTCAATTGACTATGTCATTTTCACAAATGACTTTAAAATTGATGGTTTGAACAGAGCAACAGCAACATATAAATTCGCTGGAGGAAAAGGTATAAATGTTTCACGTGTCTTAAAGACGTTGGATGTTGAATCTACTGCCTTAGGATTTGCAGGCGGATTTCCTGGGAAATTTATAATCGAAACATTAACTAACAGTGAAATACAATCAGATTTCATTGAGGTAGATGAAGACACGCGAATTAATGTGAAATTAAAAACGGGACAAGAAACAGAAATCAATGCACCAGGTCCTCATATTACTTCAGCACAATTTGAGCAACTTTTAAGTCAAATTAAAAGTACGACAAGTGATGACATTGTTATCGTTGCAGGAAGTGTACCAGGCAGTATACCTAGTGATGCTTATGCACAAATTGCACAAATTACAGAACACACTGGAGCGAAGCTAGTTGTTGATGCTGAAAAATCATTAGCTGAAAGCGTTTTACCGTATCATCCGTTATTTATTAAACCTAATAAAGATGAATTAGAAGAGATGTTTAATACAACAGTGAAATCAGATGCTGATGTCATTAAATATGGACGTCAATTAGTAGATAAAGGCGCACAATCTGTTATCGTTTCTCTCGGTGGTGATGGTGCGATTTATATTGATAAAGAAAAAAGTATTAAAGCTGTAAATCCACAAGGGAAAGTGGTTAATACAGTTGGCTCAGGAGATAGCACTGTTGCAGGTATGGTAGCGGGAATTGCTTCAGGTTTAACGATTGAAACAGCATTCCAACAAGCGGTAGCATGTGGCACTGCGACTGCATTTGACGAGGACTTAGCGACACGAGATGCTATAGAAAAAATAAAATCACAAGTTACGATCAGCGTACTTGATGGGGAGTGAATGAAATGAGAGTAACAGAGTTATTAACAAAAGATACAATAGCAATGGACTTAATGGCAAATGATAAAAATGGTGTCATTGATGAATTAGTCAATCAATTAGATAAAGCTGGTAAGTTAAGTGATGTCGTAGCATTCAAAGAAGCGATTCACAATCGAGAATCACAAAGTACTACTGGTATCGGTGAAGGTATTGCTATTCCGCATGCGAAAGTAGCTGCAGTTAAATCTCCAGCAATTGCATTCGGTAAATCAAAAGCTGGTGTAGATTATCAAAGTTTAGATATGCAACCTGCACATTTATTCTTTATGATAGCAGCTCCTGAAGGCGGCGCACAAACACATTTAGATGCTTTAGCTAAATTATCAGGTATTTTAATGGATGAAAATGTACGTGAAAAGCTATTACATGCATCATCTCCTGAAGAAGTGTTAGATATTATTGACCAAGCAGATGATGAGGCAACAAAAGAAGAAGAAGCCGAGGCAAAAGCTCAGCAAGTTGAAGTCTCAGAACAAGCAACTAAAGAATCGAATGAACCATATGTTTTAGCTGTTACAGCATGCCCAACAGGTATTGCTCATACGTATATGGCACGTGATGCATTGAAAAAACAAGCAGACAAAATGGGAATTAAAATTAAAGTTGAAACTAACGGTTCAAGTGGTATTAAAAACCATTTAACTGAACAAGATATTAAAAATGCAACAGGTGTTATTGTTGCAGCAGATGTTCATGTAGAGACGGATCGTTTTGATGGTAAAAATGTCGTAGAAGTTCCAGTAGCAGATGGTATTAAACGACCAGAAGAATTGATTAATAAAGCGTTAGACACAAGTCGTAAACCGTTTGTTGCTCGTGATGGGCAAAGAAAAGGTAATTCAAATGATAGTCAAGAAAAATTAAGTCCAGGTAAAGCATTTTACAAACATCTAATGAATGGTGTTTCTAACATGTTACCACTTGTTATTTCTGGTGGTATTTTAATGGCAATCGTGTTCTTATTTGGTGCAGACTCATTTAAACCAAAAAGTCCGGAGTACAATGCGTTTGCAGAACAACTTTGGAATATAGGTAGCAAAAGTGCATTCGTTTTAATCATTCCAATTTTATCAGGATTCATTGCTCGTAGTATTGCAGATAAACCTGGCTTTGCTTCAGGTCTTGTAGGTGGTATGTTAGCAATTTCAGGTGGTTCAGGATTTATCGGTGGTATTATTGCAGGTTTCTTAGCAGGTTATTTAACTCAAGGTGTTAAAGCGATGACTCGTAAGTTACCACAATCATTAGAAGGATTAAAACCAACACTAATTTATCCATTATTAACAGTGACTGCAACTGGTTTACTAATGATATATGTATTTAATCCACCAGCATCATGGTTAAATCATTTATTGTTAAATGGTTTAAATAATTTATCAGGTTCGAACATTGTATTATTAGGTCTAGTTATCGGGGCAATGATGGCGATCGATATGGGTGGACCATTCAACAAAGCGGCATATGTTTTTGCAACAGGTGCATTAATTGAAGGTAATGCTGCACCTATTACAGCTGCAATGATTGGTGGTATGATTCCACCGTTAGCAATTGCGACAGCAATGATAATTTTTAGACGTAAATTTACAAAAGAACAACGTGGTTCAATTATTCCTAACTACGTGATGGGATTATCATTTATAACAGAAGGCGCGATTCCATTCGCAGCAGCTGACCCATTACGTGTCATTCCATCAATGATGGTTGGCTCTGGTATTGGTGGCGCAATCGCATTAGGTTTAGGCTCTCGAATTTCAGCACCACATGGTGGAATAATTGTAATTGTTGGAACTGATGGCGCGCACTTATTACAAACAATTATCGCGCTTGTAGTAGGTACACTTGTTTCAGCGCTTATTTATGGTTTCATTAAACCTAAATTAACAGAAACAGAAATCGAAGCTTCAAAATCAATGGATGAATAATTTTAATAACTTTATAGATTTTCGACTACTATAATGGTACTAATACATGGCTAAAGCAGTCATTGAAATGTATCATTTAGGATTGCTTATAGTTTAAAAATTATAATAAAAGCACTTTCGACTGATTCAATTTATGAATTGCTACGAAAGTGCTTTTCTATTTGAAGAATAATTTGAAAAAATGAGGTGTTTTAGAGTGACAGAGAAATTAATTTATACCATTTTGTAAAAGATGTCATGAATGTATAGATATTTTTAAAATTCTGCAAAAAGTTATGCCAAACGAAGCAGATATAGTAAAATATGAGTGTCTTAAAGTGAAAATTTAAAAATAAAGAAGGGTTTATACGTGTCAGAATTAATTATATATAACGGCAAAGTTTATACTGAAAATGGTAAAATCGACAATGGTTACATTCATGTAAAAGATGGACAGATTGTTGCAATTGGAGAAGTGGATGATAAAGCAGCGATTGATAATGATACGACAAATAAAATTCAAGTGATTGATGCAAAAGGTCATCATGTAGTGCCAGGATTTATCGATATACATATTCATGGTGGTTATGGACAGGATGCAATGGATGGGTCATACGATGGCTTAAAATATCTATCCGAAAACTTGTTGTCTGAAGGGACGACATCATACTTGGCCACAACAATGACGCAATCGACTGATAAAATTGATCAGGCACTTTTAAATATAGCTAAATATGAAGTAGAGCAAGATGTTCACAATGCAGCGGAAATTGTAGGTATACATCTGGAAGGGCCATTTATATCTGAAAATAAAGTTGGCGCACAACACCCACAATACGTTGTACGACCATATATAGATAAAATTAAGCATTTTCAAAATACCGCAAATGGATTAATCAAGATTATGACGTTTGCACCTGAAGTTGAAGGTGCCAAAGAAGCGCTTGAAACGTATAAAGATGACATTATTTTTTCAATTGGCCATACAGTGGCTACATACGAAGAAGCAGTCGAAGCTGTTGAAAGAGGAGCTAAACATGTCACGCATTTATATAATGCAGCGACGCCATTCCAACATAGGGAACCAGGTGTATTTGGAGCAGCATGGTTGAATGATGCTTTACACACTGAAATGATTGTTGATGGTACGCATTCACATCCAGCGTCAGTGGCAATTGCTTATCGAATGAAAGGCAATGAGCGCTTTTATTTAATTACGGACGCAATGCGTGCAAAAGGTATGCCTGAAGGAGAATATGATTTGGGTGGTCAAAAAGTAACTGTTCAATCTCAACAAGCACGTCTTGCAAATGGGGCACTGGCTGGAAGTATTTTAAAAATGAATCAAGGGTTACGTAACTTAATATCATTTACAGGTGATACATTAGAAAACTTATGGCGTGTAACAAGTTTAAATCAAGCCATTGCATTAGGTATCGATGATAGAAAAGGTAGTATTAAAGTAAATAAGGATGCAGATCTTGTTATTCTAGATGATGACATGAATGTAAAATCTACAATAAAACAAGGTAAGGTTCACACTTTTAGCTAATATATAATCATAATTAAATGTATGCAATAGATTTAATCTGTTAACATAAGCACTTTATATTATGATAGAATAGAAGCAATAACATTTTTTTCTGGGGGTGTCTAAATGGGAAGGCGATAACATGTAGTTGTAATTTAAGTCAAAGTGATAAATTTGAATGCGTGTTACCCATGAGTGACACATATAACATGGAGGTGAATCCCTAGAAATAGGGAATTAATTGGAAACTTCGACCATAATTAGTTTGATTATATTTATTCTATTAATTGCATTAACCACAGTATTTGTTGGTTCAGAATTTGCATTAGTAAAAATTAGAGCAACAAGAATTGAACAGCTAGCAGATGAAGGTAATAAACCTGCTAAAATTGTAAAGAAAATGATTGCTAATCTAGATTATTATCTTTCTGCATGTCAGTTAGGTATAACAGTAACATCTTTAGGGTTAGGTTGGCTTGGTGAACCAACGTTTGAAAAGCTATTACACCCAGTATTTGAAGCGATTAATTTACCTACTGCGTTAACTACAACAATCTCGTTTGCAGTATCGTTTATTATAGTGACGTATTTACATGTTGTACTTGGTGAGTTAGCACCTAAATCTATAGCAATTCAACATACTGAAAAGCTTGCTTTAATATATGCAAGACCACTATTCTATTTCGGTAACATAATGAAACCATTGATTTGGTTAATGAATGGTTCAGCACGTGTGATTATTAGAATGTTTGGTGTGAATCCTGATGCACAAACAGATGCAATGTCAGAAGAAGAAATCAAAATTATTATTAATAATAGTTATAATGGTGGAGAAATCAACCAAACTGAATTGGCATATATGCAAAATATCTTTTCATTCGATGAAAGACATGCGAAAGATATTATGGTACCTAGAACACAAATGATTACTTTAAATGAGCCTTTTAATGTTGATGAATTATTAGATACGATAAAAGAACATCAATTTACGCGTTATCCAATTACTGATGATGGTGATAAGGACCATATTAAAGGATTTATTAACGTCAAAGAATTTTTGACTGAATATGCTTCTGGAAAGACGATTAAAATTGCTAACTATATTCATGAGTTACCGATGATTTCAGAAACAACTCGTATTAGTGATGCCTTGATTCGAATGCAACGTGAACATGTGCATATGAGTCTTATTATAGATGAATACGGTGGTACGGCAGGTATTTTAACGATGGAAGATATTTTAGAAGAAATTGTCGGCGAGATTCGAGATGAATTTGATGATGATGAAGTAAATGATATCGTTAAAATAGACGATAAGACATATCAAGTCAATGGTAGAGTTCTATTGGACGATTTAACAGAAGACTTTGGCATTGAATTTGAAGATTCTGAAGATATCGATACAATAGGCGGATGGTTGCAATCGCGCAATACGAATTTACAAAAAGATGATTTTGTCGATACAACATATGACCGTTGGGTTATTTCAGAAATTGATAATCATCAAATCATTTGGGTGATGTTAAACTATGAATATAATCAAGCTCGACCAACTATTGGAGATACTGATGAAGATGAAAAGTCAGAATAGAGAGTAAAAATTTGGACCAACTAAGAATGATTTAATTCATTTTTGGTTGGTTATTTTTTTGACTAATATTAGAGGAAAGTGAAAATAGTACTTGAACTCAATATCTTTAAATGATTTAATGAATGTTTTTTATTGAAAGCGATAATTCGTAATAATTGAGTTTAATAAAAAAATTAGGGTAATGTAAGAGTATAAAAGATACATAGATTGGAGAGATATAAAAAATGGAAAATGATGTACAAATTTTAAACAATGGTTATCCAATGCCATCAGTTGGTTTAGGTGTATATAAAATATCGGATGAAGATATGACGACAGTAGTTAATGCTGCGATTGAAGCGGGCTATCGTGCTTTTGATACAGCATATTTTTATGGTAATGAATCATCACTAGGAAAAGCATTAAAAAATAGTGGCGTACCCCGCGAAGATTTATTTCTAACAACAAAATTGTGGAATGACTATCAAGGCTATGATAAAACTTTTGAATTTTTCAATAAATCGATAGAAAATTTGCAGACAGACTATCTTGATTTATTTTTAATACATTGGCCTTGTGAAGAAGATGGATTGTTTGTGGAAACATATAAAGCGATGGAAGAACTTTATGAACAAGGTAAAATAAAAGCAATAGGTGTATGTAATTTTAAACAGCATCATTTGGAAAAATTAATGTCTGAAACACATGTTGTACCTATGGTGAACCAAATCGAAGTACATCCTTATTTCAATCAGCAAGATGTTCAAGACTTTTGTGACCGTTATGATATTAAAGTAACGGCTTGGATGCCATTGATGAGAAATAGAGGGTTACTTGATGACCCAGTCATTATTAAACTTGCTGAAAAATATGAAAAGACACCAGCGCAAATCGTTTTACGTTGGCATTTAGCCCATAATAGAATTATAATTCCAAAATCTCAAACTCCAAAACGTATTCGTGAAAATATAGATTTATTTGATTTTAATTTAGAACTAACTGAAGTAGCTGAAATTGACGCTTTAAATAAAAATGCAAGACAAGGTAAAGATCCAGATGATGTAAAAATAGGTGATTTAAAATAATCAAATATTAGATTATACGTTTATGAACGCCTTTTAATGTGTACTATAAAGTAAATGGAAGAATTATTGTAATCCATTAAGTTTTACTTTAGTATAGACAAAATCTTTAAAATATAAAGGATGGACATAGATGAAAATTAGAGTTGTCATTCCTTGTTTTAATGAAGGGGAAGTCATTACACAAACACATCAACAATTAACTGAGATACTTGCACGAGATAGTCATTTAAAAGGTTATAATTATAACATGCTTTTTATAGATGATGGAAGCACTGATACTACAATTGATCAAATGCAACATCTAGCGTCAATTGATAATCATGTTAGTTTCATTTCTTTTAGTAGAAATTTTGGAAAAGAAGCAGCTATGATAGCAGGATATCAGCATAGTACAGACTTTGATGCTGTCATAATGATTGATTGTGATTTGCAACATCCACCTGAATATATTCCTAACATGGTTGAAGGTTTTATGGAAGGTTATGATCAAGTAGTAGCAAAGCGTGATCGTAATGGCGAAAATTTAAGTCGTAAAACGTTGAGTCATCTATATTATAAGTTAGTCAATTGCTTTGTTGAGGAAGTAAAATTTGATGATGGTGTTGGCGATTTTAGACTTTTAAGTCAAAGAGCTGTTAAATCTATTGCCTCGCTTGAAGAATATAATCGATTTTCTAAAGGATTATTTGAATGGATTGGTTATAACACAAAGGTATTTACGTATCAAAATGTTGAAAGACAAAAAGGTGAGTCTAAATGGTCATTCAAAAAATTATTTAATTATGGCATTGATGGCTTGATTTCTTTTAACAGTAAACCGCTTAGAATGATGATTTATTTAGGTTTATTCATTTTTTCGATAAGCGTACTATATATCATTTATTTGTTTGTAAATATTTTAATTTCAGGTGTCAATATTCCTGGGTATTTTTCAACTATTGCAGCCATCTTATTACTAGGTGGAATACAGTTAATTTCAATAGGTGTCATTGGTGAATATATTGGTAGAATTTATTATGAAGTTAAAGCACGACCAAAATATATTATTCAAGCTACAAATTTATCTTTTGCAGAAGATAATAAGAAAGAAATACAAAAGATTTATTCTAAAAAGGCATAAAAAAGAAGCTCTCAAATGGGAGCTTCTTTTTAGTCTTTGCATTTTCATTTATAAAAATCAATCGAATTATGACGTAATATCTAATTTGTGTAATGTTACAGTCATCGTAGTTCCTACATCTATATCACTGTTTACACTAATCTTTGCATTATTTTGTTGCGCAAGTTCATTAGCAATATATAAACCTAATCCAGAACCACCTGTCTTAGTATTACGTGAATTTTCAACTCTAAATGTACGTTCAAATATACGGTCTTGTAGTTCTGGTAAAATACCAATACCTTCATCACTGATTGCAATGTCAATGGTATCTTGTTCTTTATTCTCGCTAATATTAATATCAATGCGACTACCAACATTTGAAAATTTCAAAGCATTATCAAGTAAATTTGTTAATATACGCTCAAGTGGGGTGCGATATTGATAAAATGCATCAATTTCACTACAGAAATTTACTTCTAACGTGCGATTTTCATGTTTCATTCGCTGTTCATATGGTTGTAATATCGATACAAGTAATTGGTCTAGTTGTATTAATTCTGGGGGATACGTTTTACCTGTATTTAAAGTGATAATATGAGTCATATCATCGAATAATGTTGATAAGCGGTTGGCTTGTTTAATCAAAATGTCATATGACTCTTTAATTTCATGATCTTTTGTGATAATACCATCACGTAAACCTTCAGAGTATGAAATGATACTAGCTAAAGGTGTTTTTAAATCATGGGCTAAATTTTGAATCAGTTCTGTTTTTTCTTGTTGTTCGGATTTAATTTGATTCATCTGTTGCGTAATTTCAGAAGCCATTTTATTAAAAGATTGATTTAATTCATAAATTTCTTTTGGTGAATTAAACGTTTTATCATTGCTTGCGTAATTTCCGTTAGCGAATTGCTTTGTTTTAATATTAAACTGCTTAATTTTTTGAATAAGCGGGTTAATAAAAATACTACATATTAACAAAGTTAAACAGCTTGTAATAATTGTCGTTAAGGTCAAAGTTAGTGTCATATGGCCGTTGAACCACATTAAAATGTATGCAATTGCTAAAATAGTTGAAGTTAATAGTATACTCGATACGACGCCAATAATGATTTGACTTCTAATTGATAACACCATTATCGGCTCCTTTCAAATTTATATCCTAATCCCCATACAGTTGTGATGGTATAAGTAGTAAAGTTTTCCTTTTCTAATTTTTCTCTTATGCGATGAATATGAACATTTACCGTATTAGCATCTTCGTAATAATCATATCCCCATACTTTTTCAAGTAATTCTGATTTTGAAATCACTTCATTTTCTCTTGAAGCTAAATACCACAATAATTCAAATTCTTTAATACGCATTGAGACTTCGTGACCATTAACAGTCACCACTTTGCTTAAGTTAACAAGCGTAAGTTCATCAAATGCCAGTTGTTCAACTGGTTGATGATGATATTTCTTCATGCGTGTAAGTAAGTTATTTACACGTAAAACAAGTTCTCTTGGACTAAACGGTTTTTTGACATAGTCATCTGCACCAAGAGTTAATGCATAAATGGTGTCGTGTTCTTGTGTTTTGGCAGTTAAATAGATAAAAGGTATATCTAATTTTTGCCTTTTCATTTCTTTGACAATGTCGTAACCATTAACTTCTGGCATCATGATGTCTAGCACCATAATATCAATGTCATTTGACAATAAAGAAATAGCTTCTTTACCGCTAGTTGTTGTTGTTACTTTGTAACCTTCGTATTCAAAATAGGTTTGACAAATGTCTACAATGTCTTGTTCATCATCCACGATCAGTAAGTGGGTCATCTATTTTTTCACCTCTGTTCTTACGACCTCTAAAGTAATTAATGATTTCTTTAAGTGAAATCTGTTTTAACAATGAATGGCTCATTAATAAAAGGATAAAGAAAGTTAATTGAAGAGGGTACGTAAATATCATATCTGCTAAGATATAATTTATCATAACAAAGGCTCCAAAGAAACTAGCAGTATATGCAAATACTCCAAAAATTAAACCTAATCCAATTGCAAGTTCTCCAAGAGGAACAATTATATCAAATAATGACGTCGTATGCGCAACTACATTTGCGAAAAACCATTTATACCATTCAGGTGAATCAGTATTGTTTGCAATTACTGGTACTAAGCCTTTTAGCGTGAAGCCACCTGTTAATTTTTCATAACCTTGCATTAACATGACAATACCAGAACCAACACGAATGATAAATGTAATGAGTAGCAATAATTTATTCATGATGTTCACATTCTTTCTATTTTTTGTGTTTGTAATTTATATAAACATAAGATTGAGCAACATAGGCTAATTTATAGTGTCATGTGAACATGAAGTGGTTGAGCTCATGGTTGTTATAAGCCAATTAAACCTCAAGCTCTAAAAAAGTATGCCTTTTGTGCTATAAATTCTTATGGGATTGAATTATTTTGTATATATGTTTAAAAAAGGAAAGTATGATTTCTACGAGCTAGGGGGGCTGTGAAATCATACGCTTTCCGTTGTGTAATGTGTGTAATGTATATTTTAAAAGTTAGTAATGTAATAGTATGATGTTATGATTTTAATAAAATGTGTAACTCAGAAATTGATTATTTTAATTTAGCGCCACCAAAGATAACGTGTGCTTTTTTACAATAGATTGTAACTTCATCGTATTTACTTAAATCAACATTTTTAAGATCAAATGTTTGTTTTTCTTTATCGTAGTCTACCATTGCGATTTCTTTACCATTTTTAATGTCTCCATTTTTAGTTAGGTAAACGTATAAATCAGGACCTTTAGATGATTTGTAGTTAGTAAGCATTAATTTACCGTTTTTAATTTCAGCTTTACCTTCAACAGTTTCACCATTTTTAGAACTGAATGTACCTGTTAGATGCTTTGTTTTATCAGTTTTAACATTGCTGTCTTCTGATTTTGTCTTTTGTTCAGTTTTATTACCTTGATCCTGTGAATTAGAATTACCACAAGCGCCTAATGTGAATACAGCTGCGACAGCGCCAACTGCTAAAAAATATTTTGTATTCATGCTAACTCCTCATTTCTTCAATTTGATAAGTTAAGTTTAAAATGAAGGCAAATAATATGCCATTAACTAATTCTTAACTTCGTTTAAATATCGCTTAACTAATATTGAAGAAAGAATAATTTGAAAATGTAAATATTTGTTTGATTTAAATAAATAGGTTATTGGAAAGATGATATGTGTAAATCAACTTTAACTAGAAAATAAAAAACACTACTGATTCAACATTCAATCAGCAGTGTTTTTTAGCATTTTAATTTAAAATTTATACACCTTTTGCCATAACAAGAATAATAAGAAAATTATATAAACGATTAAATATAAATACCAATATGGCGTTAAGACCATCATCACGATAAATGATATGTTAATGATAATAAGCCCTTTAATCATTAGTCGTTTAATTTTTTTATTATTTTCAGCATCATTATCTAAATTGTTGAAAGTTGCAGTAAACAACATAATACCACCGACAATGAAAATGGCTGGGGCTAAAAATGGTATAGACATATATATGGATTGTGTACTTGAGAAGTCTGTGACACGTTGTGTTAAGCTGACAACAATCGTTAATATAATGGCAATAAATTTTTGATCTGTAATATATACAGGTTTTAATTTTTTATCAATATAAATCTGTAGTATCGTCCAAATGATAAACATAGTTATAGTACATATCGTAATAAAATTATATTTATCAATAAAGAATGTGTTTATAATGGCATTGATCGTAATAGACAATAACATAGCACTTAATGATAATTGTTGCATGCGATGCCGATATAAATTAAATCCAGTAATAAGTATGACGATAGCAATATTAATTAATATATATACAATCATGATGGACTCCTGTTCGTTATACTTCAATCAACTATTATATCAATTAATATTTTGTTATTCATTAGATACGACTTATAAAAAGAAAAATCAGCTAATATTTATACACCTTTTTTATTACTCCAAAGTAATGTGTGTAATTGTGGTAATACATAAACATGATTCATATCACTACTTTGCATTACTAAATCAACTAATTGTTCGTAGCGTTCTAATAATTTAGCAGTATGATTATTAACACTTTCAGATAAATAAGGATTACCAACTTGTAAATAAAAGGGGATGTCAGGGTATCGATGATGAATCATTTTTGCGAATTCATAATCATTATCATCAAATACAACCACTTTTAAGTTCAATGAAGATGGCACACATTGTTGAATAACTTCATCTAACTTGTTTAAATCAGGCGTCATTGTAGAGCTAGGCGGTTTTGGACTTATCGTTAAATCATCAATTTGAGTCATCCAAGGTTGAAATTTACTTCCTTGTGTTTCTAATGCACTATAAATACCTTTATCTTGAAATAAATCAACTAATTCTTGAATGCCTTTAATTAATGCTGGATTGCCACCAGAAATAGTGACATGGTTAAATTGTTCGCCACCGATACGCTTTAATTCATCATATATTTCTTCTGCGGTCATAAGATTTATATCGCCTTTTGCACTACCGTCCCAGGTGAATGCTGAGTCGCACCAGCTACAACGATAATCACAGCCAGCAGTTCTAACAAACATTGTTTTCCTACCAATTACTCGACCTTCGCCTTGTATTGTTGGTCCAAATATTTCAAGTACAGGAATCTTTGCCATGGATTACACCTGCTCCTTTGGTCTATATACAACATAACTAGTTGGTGTTTCTCTTACAAACACTTGAATACATTTAGGTTGATGTTCAAGCATATCTAAATTTTCTTTTACAATTTGATAAATCGTTTCAGCAACAATTTCTGTTGAAGGTATTTTATTTTTAAAAGCTGGTAAGTTATTTAATAATTGATGATCAAATTTACCGTGTATCATCTTTTTTAAATGACTAAAGTTTACTAAAAAACCTGTATCATCAAGTTTATCACCAACAATGGTTAAATTAACAAAGTACGTATGACCGTGAACATTTTGACAAATCCCAGCTTCTTCACATGGAATATGATGTGCTGCCGAAAAATTAAAGTCTTTATTTAATTCGAACTGGTATGGATGCGTTGTACTTGGATAGATTTGTTGTAACATTTTAAAGCACTCCTTTACTTTCGAGATATTGATTTAATCCACGTTGTCTTAATTGACATGCCGGACATTCACCACAGCCATTTCCAACGATACCGTTGTAACAAGTTAATGTATTGGTACGGATATAATCTAAAACACCAAGCTCATCACTTAACTGCCAAGTTTCTGCTTTGTTTAACCACATTAATGGGGTATGGATGACAAAATCTTTATCCATAGCTAAACTTAAAGTCACGTTCATTGATTTTATAAAACTATCACGACAATCTGGATAACCTGAGAAATCAGTTTCGCAAACACCAGTAATAATATGTTTTGCACCGATTTGATATGCAAGGGCACCTGCGAATGATAAGAAAAGTAAATTTCTTGCTGGTACGAAAGTATTAGGTATGCCATCTTCGTTGTTAGTGATTTCCATATCATGTTGAGTTAAGGCGTTAGGAGTGAGTTGGGATAATAATGACATATCTAAAACGTGATGTTTCATTCCTTGTTCATTTGCAATTTGTTTTGCTACTTCAATTTCAGTATCATGTCTTTGTCCGTAATTAAAAGTTACGAGTTCGACTTCTTTAAAATGCTTTTTTGCATAAAATAGACACGTTGTACTGTCTTGACCACCGCTAAAGACGACGATTGCTTTTTCATTATTTAATACGCTTTCCATTATTATAATCGCTCCTATCATTTATAAAATTAATAGCGAGGTTAATGACATTGATAAGCTTCTTTATTAATAAAGAAAATAAAAAAAGCCTATCTCCATAAAAGATAGACGAAAGAAATGGGTTGCTCATATAATATAATTTATAAGGCATACCAACAGAAGTTTGAAATTTCAGTGTCTAGTTTTTTATAGAGGGTTTCAGCTAGGAACCTCTGATATTAATTTATGTACGAAGATTAGAATAAACCATATAGTAGTTAAAATCAAGGTCAGTCAAGTGACAATGCTACTAATGTTGAAGATACAAGAATAACATATTAAAAATAAATAACATAATTAGAATGGGAGTTTAATATGATTCTAGTCATAGATAACAATGATTCATTTACATATAACTTAATTGACTATATTAAGACACAAACCAAATTACCGGTTGAGGTTATAGGTATTGATTCACTTGTGATGGAACAGGTGATTAATATAGCGCCACAAGCAATCATTATTTCACCTGGACCTGGTAAACCAGATGATTATCCTTCACTTTATAAAGTAATAAAAAATTTTCATAAACAGATTCCAATTTTAGGTGTGTGTCTAGGCTTTCAATGTATCGTTTCGTATTTTGGTGGAAGAATAATACATAGCCGACGACCTGTACATGGACATACAACACAATTGCAACATTTAGGCGTGGGTATTTTTAAAGGTATTCCACAAAACTTTAATGTGATGCGTTATCACTCATTAATTGCTGAACAACAATCGTTCCCAAAATGCTTAACAATAACTGCCACAAATGATGAGAACATCATTATGGGATTAGAACATCAATCGTACCCAACGTATGGCGTACAATATCATCCTGAATCTATATTGAGTGAATATGGTTATAAACAAGTTGAATTATTTTTAGCAAAGGTGTGTGAAAATAGTGAAAATAGAATTTAATTATCGCTATTATTTAAATGTGCATGATTATGAGCAACATCATATTCAAATGAATGATTTAGTTGCTAAAAATATAGCTACAAATTTGAAGGAAGTGGGTAGTGTAATTCAATTTGCTGAAGCGCAACAACAGCAAGGTAATTATGTTGCATTATATTTAAGTTATGAAGCAGCAAAGTATTTTAACACTTCAATGGCAACGCATTTTCAAGAGTTGGACAATATAATTGCGGCTGCATATAGTTTTAAAAAAGTTGAAAAGGTGGTTTCAGATAACAATCAATCTGTAACGTATGAATCCAAACATCAATTTTCGTTTACAGAAACATTTGAAAATATGATAGCCAATATAAAACGTGTCCAACAAGCCATCGTAGAAGGTGAGACATATCAAGTAAACTATACAACTCGACTTACAGATGAAATATATTATCCAATTGCGACTTTATATGATCGGTTAACACAATTTGGTAACGGAAATTATACGGTATTGTTAGATACCGATGAAGTTCAAGTAGCATCAATTTCACCAGAATTATTTTTCCAAAAAGGGGATTTCCAAGGTATGGAAAATATCATTATTAGTAAGCCGATGAAAGGAACAATGCCCCGTGGAACTTCAGAGACAGAGGACCGATTAAATTATGAAACCTTAAAAACATCAACGAAAGATCGTGCAGAAAATGTAATGATTGTTGATTTACTGCGCAATGATATAGGTAGAATCTCTCGAAGTGGGACAATTAATGTGTATAAACCTTTCTTTATTGAGACATATAACACAGTATTTCAAATGACTACTATGGTAAGCGGAGCTTTATTATCGCATACCGATTTATTACAAATTTTAACAGCACTATTTCCATGCGGATCGATTACAGGAGCCCCTAAAATAAATACAATGTCTTATATAAATGAATTAGAAACGACACCACGTAACATTTATTGTGGTGCAATTGGATTATTAATACCTAATGATGACCAAAAGATGATTTTCAATATTCCAATTCGTACCATCGAATATAAAAATGGACAAGCGGTTTATGGAGTTGGAGCTGGTATAACGATTGACTCTAATCCATTGGATGAAGTTAAAGAATTTTATGCAAAAACCAAGATTTTGGAGATGTTATGATGCAATTATTTGAAACAATGAAAATTGATAACGGTCAGATTTCAAGAGTTAAATATCATACAAAACGATTAAAAAATTCTGCTCAACGCTTGAACTTTCAATTCAATGAGCAAATTTGGCATAAACTTATCAAAGAAGTGGCATGTAAATATCCTATAGGGGAATATAGATTGAAAGTCATTTTGAATGCTGAAGGTGATTTTGAAACGATAGTTGCACCATTACCGAAGAAAAATGTATTTACGGCTAAGATACAAACTCTACCAGATTCTGTTAACCCAATTTTTTTAAACAATAAAACGACAGAACGGAAACATTTAGATCATCAACACGAAACAGATTTAATATTGCTAACATCTGCGAACGGTAAAGTGCTTGAATTCGACATTGGAAATATAATAATTGAAGAAAATGGTAAATGGTATACGCCCATATATGATGGAGATTTCTTAAAAGGGTGTATGAGGACTTATTTAATAGATCAAAACAAGCTAACTGAGAAAGATTTTAATAAAAATGAATTAATTGTTAAATATCATAATGATGAGATTCGTTTATTTCTCATAAATAGTTTACGAGAGGTTGCTGTTGTACACCTTTGCCTTTAAAATAAAAGAAATAATAATGTAGAAATTAAGTTGAAAGCTAAAATAATGTTAAATGGGGACCAATATGATCATTGTTTATATCGTACTGTTGTTAATTTTAGTTATTGCAAATCATCGCATTGTAAATCGATTGCTTACTGAAAATAGAACATACTTTGTTCGTCTAGTAGCAACGATAACGACTTTTATTAGTTTTGTACTAGTCTACGCGTTGATACGTGAAATTATGCCATATGTTGTTAGGATGATGGATTTACTGTATCATCAGTAAGTCATGTATAAAACTCAAGTAAAACGTTAATGAGTTCTTTAATTAAAATAGAAAGAACGTAAATATACCAATGTGTATAAATTTTGAAGAGGTGTACTTATGAAAATATATAGTCAAGGTGACCAAGCTATCGTTGTAGCAATTGAAAAAGAAGTATCTAAAAGCTTAACAGAAGATTTACTAACATTACGATCATATTTAGTTGAACAAAATTATCCTTTTATTATAGAAATTGTACCTTCTGAATCAGATATGATGATTGTGTATGATGCAAGAGATATGATTAAACATCATAATATCCAGTCACCTTTTCTCTATATGAAAGCGTTGATTGAATCTATTCATTTAAATATAAAACATGAATTTAAACAACAAGAATCGATAGAGATACCTATTGTTTATGGAGCAAATTATGGACCTGATTTAGAAGCGCTATTAAAGCACTACAAACTTAAATTAGAATCATTTATAGAACTACATTCCAAATCGCAATATTTTGTTTCAATGATGGGATATTCACCTGGTTTCCCATATTTAACTGGATTAAATAAAAAGTTATATGTTAATCATACAAGTAATGAGAAAAAATTTATCCCCGCAGGTTCGGTTGTCTTAGAAGGTAAAAAGTGCGGTATTGTGACTACTGATACATTTAATGATTGGCTAGTCATTGGTTATACACCAATATCTCTTTTTAATCCTAATGAAAAAAATTTCGCGCGTTTAAAATTAGGAGATAACATTAAATTCAAACCAATTAATAAGGATGAATTAGAACGGGGAGCGTATTAAAATGGCAATCATAATTGAAAAAAGTGGTTTATTCAGTAGCTTTCAAGACTTTGGTAGAAGAGGATATGAGCATGATGGTGTAATTCCATGTGGTGCACTTGATACTTTAGCACATGAAATTGCTAATCGATTAGTTGCTAATGATAAAAATGAAGCGACTTTAGAAATGACTAATAAAATGGCGACGATTCGATTTACGGAACCTACACTTATAGCATTGGCTGGTGGACACGTTAAAGCCTATACAGATCATATGACAATAGTACCTTATAAATTATATTTAATAGATAAAGGTGACATACTAAGATTTAAAGAAACAAGTCACACTTCTCGTGTTTATCTTGCAGTTGGTGGCGGATTTGAATTAGATGAATGGCTCGAATCAAACTCTACAGATTTTAATGTGAAGATTGGTGGTTTTCATGGCAGGAAACTACAAGATGGTGATGTAATCAAACTGAAACGATCATATACATCTCGACATCATAAACTATTCGAAAACCTTAAACACACTAAACAAACTGATTGGGGGATTGATGGATACGCGCTATCATTTAATTATATGTCTGATGTCTTTCATGTTATTAAAAATAAAGGTACTGAAGACTTTAAAGAAGATGCGATACAGCGCTTTGTTAAACATGATTATAAAGTGACGAGCAAAGCTAATAGAATGGGGATGATGTTAGAAGGTGAAAAGATTAAAGCTTTTTACGAAGATATGCCTCCCTATCAAACAGTAAAAAAAGGGACTATACAAATTAAGCGTGATGGTACACCAATTATTCTGTTGAATGACCATTATACATTAGGTAGCTATCCACAATTAGGTACGATAGCAAGTTACCATTTAACAAAATTAGCACAAAAACCACAAGGTTCAAGATTAAAATTTCAATTTATAGATATTTTAACGGCCGAAAAAAATCTTGTGAAATATAGTAATTGGCTTAATCAGCTTTTCCATGGTATAGAATACAGGATGCAGTTAGAAATGTTGAAGTAAGTCAATATAGAAAGCTCATACCAGAGTCTGATGAAACAAAAATTCTCCCGCTGTATAATAAAAAAATACTGTGTTTTGATTTCAAAATACATAAATATTTTTCTTGTTTTGCAGAAAATGAGAAAGATAAAGTGTGTTTTTACTTGAATTTTGACTAAAATTACTCTATATTAATTAATTGAGCTATACTTATTATTACAATTTGATTACAAAGTTTAACTTTGTTAATTGGATGATAAATATAAAAACAGAAATTTACATGATTAATGAAGCATTGTAGCAATCAATTACTGGTAAACAATCAGGTTGAAGCTACAAATAATGGAATTTTTAAAACTTAAATCTGAAAGTAATTACTTTAATTATGACAATGTTAACTTTTAAACACGCTGATTATATAACTACATAATGTTAATATCTAATTTATTCAAGTACTTTCGCAAGATTTAATATCTAAATAACGGGGGAAAGAATCATGAGTTCACAAAAAAAGAAAATTAGTCTTTTTGCGTTCTTCTTATTAACTGTAATAACGATTACCTTGAAGACGTATTTTTCTTATTATGTTGATTTTTCTTTAGGTGTTAAAGGTTTAGTACAAAACTTAATTTTATTGATGAATCCATATAGTTTAGTAGCACTTATTTTAAGTGTCTTTCTATTCTTTAAAGGTAAAAAAGCATTTTGGTTCATGTTTATAGGTGGTTTCTTATTAACTTTCCTTTTATATGCCAATGTTGTGTACTTTAGATTCTTCTCAGACTTTTTAACGTTTAGTACTTTGAACCAAGTAGGTAACGTAGAATCAATGGGTGGAGCTGTTAGTGCTTCATTCAAATGGTATGACTTTGTATACTTCATTGATACGTTAGTTTACTTATTCATTTTAATCTTTAAAACGAAATGGTTAGACACAAAAGCATTTAGTAAGAAATTTGTTCCTGTTGTTATGGCGGCATCAGTAGCACTATTCTTCTTAAACTTAGCTTTTGCTGAAACAGACAGACCTGAATTGTTAACACGTACATTTGACCATAAATATTTAGTTAAATATTTAGGGCCATATAACTTCACAGTATATGATGGTGTGAAAACAATCGAAAATAATCAACAAAAAGCACTGGCATCTGAAGATGATTTAACAAAAGTATTGAATTATACTAAACAACGTCAAACAGAGCCAAACCCAGAATATTATGGGGTAGCTAAGAAGAAAAATATTATTAAGATTCATTTAGAAAGTTTCCAAACATTCTTAATTAATAAGAAAGTTAATGGTAAAGAAGTTACACCGTTTTTAAATAAACTATCAAGCGGGAAAGAACAGTTTACTTATTTCCCTAATTTCTTCCATCAAACAGGACAAGGTAAAACATCTGATTCTGAGTTTACAATGGATAATAGTTTATACGGTTTACCACAAGGTTCTGCTTATTCACTAAAAGGTGATAATACGTATCAGTCACTACCAGCAATTTTAGATCAAAAGCAAGGTTATAAATCTGATGTAATGCATGGTGACTATAAAACATTCTGGAACAGAGACCAAGTATACAAACACTTTGGTATAGATAAGTTTTATGATGCAACATATTATGATATGTCTGATAAAAATGTTGTTAATTTAGGCTTGAAAGATAAAATCTTCTTCAAAGATTCAGCGAATTATCAAGCTAAAATGAAATCACCGTTTTATTCACATTTAATTACATTAACAAATCACTATCCTTTCACATTAGATGAAAAGGATGCAACGATTGAAAAACCTAATACAGGTGATGCGACGGTAGACGGATATATTCAAACAGCACGTTATTTAGACGAAGCTTTAGAAGAATATATCAATGACTTGAAGAAAAAAGGATTATATGACAACTCTGTAATTATGATTTACGGTGACCATTATGGTATTTCTGAAAATCATAATAATGCAATGGAAAAATTATTAGGCGAGAAAATTACACCAGCGAAATTTACAGATTTAAACAGAACTGGTTTCTGGATTAAAATCCCAGGTAAATCTGGCGGTATCAATAACGAATATGCTGGACAAGTAGATGTTATGCCAACAATTCTACATTTAGCTGGTATTGATTCTAAGAACTATTTAATGTTTGGTACTGATTTGTTCTCTAAAGATCATAATCAAGTTGTACCATTCAGAAATGGTGACTTTATAACGAAAGATTATAAATATGTTAATGGTAAAATTTATTCAAACAAAAATAATGAACTATTAACTACTAAACCTGCTGACTTTGAAAAGAATAAAAAGCAAGTTGAAAAAGATCTCGAAATGAGTGACAATGTGCTTAACGGTGACTTGTTTAGATTTTATAAAAATCCAGACTTCAAAAAGGTAAACCCTTCGAAGTATAAATATGAAACAGGACCAAAAGCAAACTCTAAAAAATAATATAATTTCAACCCGAATTGATAATGAATCAATTCGGGTTTTGTCGTATTTAGAGCAAATAAAATAGATTTAATGAAAAGTTTTTTATTAAGCGCTCGTTTCTTATTATGAATAAATCTTAATGGTTAAAAATATAAAGTATTTTTGTTGGGTACTACTTAATGGTATCGATTTCATTCGAATTGAAAAAGGTGTATAATATATAGAACTGATTTAAGAACGTATAGATTTTATTAGATAAAGGAAGATGGGTATGGAAGCATATAAAATTGAACATTTAAATAAATCATATGCCGATAAAATTATTTTCGATAACCTTGATTTATCAATATCAGAAGGTGAGAAAATTGGTTTAGTCGGTATAAACGGTACAGGTAAAAGTACGTTATTAAAAGTAATTGGTGGTATTGATGATGATTTTACTGCCAATGTAATGCATCCAAACCAATATCGAATTCGATATTCGTCTCAAAAACAGGACTTAGATGACGAGATGACTGTTTTCAATGCAGTATTAAGCTCTGATACAACAACATTAAGAATCATTAAGCAATATGAACAAGCAGTTCAAGCTTATTCTGTTAATCAAAGTGATCAATTATTTAAGAGAATGATGGACGCACAAGATGCTATGGATCAACATGATGCTTGGGACTATAATGCTGAAATTAAAACTATTTTATCAAAATTAGGTATTCATGATACGACAAAGCAAATTAAAGAATTATCGGGTGGACAACAAAAACGTGTTGTTCTGGCTAAAACGTTAATTGAACAACCAGACTTATTGTTATTAGATGAACCAACGAACCATTTAGATTTTGAATCAATTAATTGGTTAATTAACTACGTAAAACAATATCCACACACTGTATTATTTGTAACACATGATAGATATTTTTTAAATGAAGTCTCTACCAGAATTATAGAATTAAAAAGAGGAAAAATAGAAACATATCCAGGTAATTATGAATCCTATATTGAAATGCGTGCGGAAAAAGAAGTTACGCTTCAAAAGCAACAACAAAAGCAACGCGCATTATACAAAGAAGAGCTTGCATGGATGAGAGCAGGTGCTAAAGCACGAACAACAAAACAACAAGCTAGAATTAATCGATTTAATGATTTGGAACAGGAAGTTAATCAACCATTCAAAGAAGATAAAGGTGAATTGAACCTTGCATATTCAAGGTTAGGTAAACAAGTATTTGAATTAGAAAGTATATCAAAGTCTATTAATGATAAAGTGCTATTCAAACACGTGAATGAAATTATCCAAAAAGGTCAACGAATTGGTATTGTAGGTCCTAATGGTGCTGGGAAAACGACTTTATTGAATATTTTGAGTGGAGAAGACCAATATTTTGAAGGTACATTAAAAACAGGGCAGACAGTTAAAATAGCCTATTTTAAGCAGACAGATGAAACTTTAGATAGAGACATTCGAATGATTGATTATTTAAGAGAAGAAAGTGAACTGGCTAAAGAAAAAGATGGTACTTCCGTTTCTATTACACAACTTCTTGAACGATTTTTATTTCCAAGTGCAACTCATGGTAAAAAAGTTTATAAATTATCAGGTGGTGAACAAAAACGCCTATACTTATTGCGTTTACTAGTCCATCAACCGAATGTTTTATTATTAGATGAGCCTACTAATGATTTGGATACTGAAACATTAACAATACTTGAAGATTATATTCATACTTTTGGTGGTACAGTCATTACAGTTAGTCATGATAGATACTTTTTAAATAAAGTAGCCCAGTTATATTGGTTTATTCATGATGGCAAAATGGAAAAAATTATTGGCACGTTCGAAGATTATGAAAACTATAAAAAGTCCTTAGATAAAAATAAAACGGCAATTAAGCAACCAGTAAAAGCATCTACAACTGTACGTAAGAAAAGTGGATTATCATACAAAGAAAAATTAGAGTACGAACAATTATTAGAACGTATTGAACAAGCTGAAATACGTATGGAAGAAATTGATTCACTGATGATAGAAGCTAGTGCAGATTATGGGAAAATTAAAGAATTAAATGAAGAAAAAGAACAACTGGAAAATCAATATGATATCGACATCACAAGGTGGAGTGAGTTAGAAGAAATTAAAGAACAACAATAAGGGGTCAAATATGATGCAACAAACTTTATCGCATTACTTTGGATATGAAACGTTTCGTCCAGGACAAGAAGAAATTATAAGTAAAGTGCTCGACCATCGTAATGTGCTTGGTGTCTTACCAACAGGTGGTGGTAAGTCGATATGCTATCAAGTACCAGGTTTGATGTTAGGCGGTACAACGATAGTTATAAGTCCTTTGATTTCATTAATGAAAGATCAAGTGGATCAATTAAAAGCGATGGGTATACAAGCTGCTTTTCTTAATAGCAGTTTGTCACAAAAAGAACAACAACGTATTGAAAAAGAATTATCGAATGGTGAAATTCAATTTTTATACGTAGCACCAGAGCGATTTGAAAATCGATATTTTTTAAATTTACTTCAACGTATCAAAATACATTTAATTGCATTTGATGAAGCCCATTGTATTTCCAAGTGGGGACATGATTTCAGACCAAGTTATCAAAATGTTATTTCTAAAGTATTTACTTTACCTCAAGATTTTACAATTATTGCGTTAACCGCAACGGCAACTGTTGAAGTTCAACAAGATATTAGAGAAAAGTTAAATATTGCTCAAACTGATCAAGTAAAAACAAGTACGAAACGTAGAAATTTGATTTTTAAAGTTAACCCTACGTATCAACGTCAAAAATATGTCATTGATTACATTAAATCTCACGATGAAGATGCAGGCATCGTTTATTGTTCGACACGTAAACAGGTTGAAGAACTTAAAGAAGCTTTAGAAAGTCAAAAGATAGAAAGTGTTATATATCATGCAGGTTTAAGTAATAAAGAGCGTGAGGAAGCACAAAACGACTTCTTATTTGATCGTGTGAAGGTAGTTGTTGCAACAAATGCTTTTGGTATGGGAATTGACAAATCAAATGTTCGTTTTGTTATTCATTATAATATGCCTGGTGATTTAGAGTCGTATTATCAAGAAGCAGGACGTGCGGGTCGTGATGGCTTGAAAAGTGAATGTATTTTACTATTTAGCGAACGTGATATCAATTTGCACGAATATTTTATAACAGTCTCTCAAGCTGATGATGACTATAAAGATAAAATGGGCGAAAAATTAACTAAAATGATTCAATATACTAAAACGAAAAAGTGTTTAGAAGCAACAATAGTTCATTATTTTGAACCGAATGAGAAATTAGAAGAATGTGAACAATGTAGTAATTGTGTTCAACAAGATAAATCATATAATATGACTCAAGAAGCAAAGATGATTATTAGTTGTATTGCGCGTATGAAACAACAGGAAAGCTATAGTGTAATCATTCAGGTGCTTAGAGGTGAAACGACCGATTATATTAAGTATAAAGGTTATGACCAAATTTCAACCCATGGATTAATGAAAGGTTACACAACATCGGAATTAAGTCATTTAATTGATGAACTAAGGTTTAAAGGATTTTTAAATGAAAATGATGAAATATTAATGTGTGACACATCAATTAAAAAATTACTTAGTAATAAGGTAGAAGTTTTTACTACACCATTTAAACAAAAAGCAACTGAAAAAGTATTTATTAATACAGTTGAAGGTGTTGATCGTGCTTTATTCAGTCAATTAGTGGAAGTTCGTAAAAAATTAAGCGACAAATTAACCATTGCACCTGTAAGTATTTTTTCGGATTATACACTAGAAGAATTTGCTAAACGTAAACCTGCTTCGAAGCAAGATATGATTAATATTGATGGTGTTGGTAGTTATAAGCTAAAACACTATTGCCCAGCATTTTTAGAAACAATCCAAAATTATAAAGCAAAAGTATGATTAGGACACCTAGTAAACATTCATTGTTTTACTGGGTGTTTTTTCTAAATATAAGAAAAATAATCCTAATTTTATACTGAAAATTGTATTTCATTCATTATTTTGATAAAAAACTTCAAATATTAATCATTTAAATTTGAAATTTGTAATAAACATGGTTAAATAGGGAATACATACATATAATCTCGGTTTTATGCTATGAGAAAAAAAGAGGTGGCAAAGTGATTAAGTTTAAAAATGTAACTAAACGTTATGGCAAACATGTTGCTGTTGATAACATTAGTTTCAATATTAATGAAGGCGAATTTTTTGTATTAATTGGACCTTCAGGTTGTGGAAAGACAACAACTTTAAAAATGATAAATCGACTCATTCACTTAAGTGAAGGTTATATTTATTTTAAAGATAAACCAATTAGTGATTATCCTGTGTATGAGATGCGCTGGGATATTGGCTATGTATTACAGCAGATTGCATTATTCCCACATATGACAATCAAAGAGAATATAGCACAAGTGCCACAAATGAAAAAGTGGAAAGAAAAAGACATAGATAAAAGAGTGGATGAATTACTTGATATGGTTGGCTTAGAACCAACTAAATATAAAAATAGAAAGCCTGATGAATTATCAGGTGGTCAACGTCAACGTGTCGGTGTAATACGAGCATTAGCAGCTGACCCTCCAGTTATTTTAATGGATGAACCGTTTAGTGCATTAGATCCAATTAGCCGAGAAAAATTGCAAGATGATTTAATTGAACTTCAAACAAAAATAAAGAAGACAATTATTTTTGTAACACATGATATTCAAGAAGCTATGAAACTTGGCGATAAAATTTGTCTTTTAAATGAAGGTCATATTGAACAAATTGATACACCAGAAGGATTTAAAAACAATCCACAGAGTGAATTTGTAAAACAATTTATGGGTAGCCATTTGGAAGATGAAGCACCATGTGTTGAGCATAATTTAAGTATTCGTGATTTGAATATTATGAGACCTATAGATGAAGTTACATCAACGGGAGATTTTCCAATTGTAGATGACTATGAACTAGTTGAAAAATTATATCAGCTTTTAGCAGAACACGAACGTGTTATTGTTAAGCGTGAAGACCATGTTGGACAGTATGTCATTGATAGACAAGATATGTTTAAGTTTTTGTCCCAACAAAAGGGGGTAGCTCAACATGACTAACTTTTTTGAAATACTGGGTGAACGTAAGGGACAATTATTATCTACAATGATTGAACATATTCAAATATCATTTATAGCACTATTAATTGCGACTGCGATTGCTGTACCACTTGGTATTTTACTAACTAAAACTAAAACGATATCTGAAATCGTAATGAATATTGCAGCAATACTACAAACGATTCCGTCATTAGCATTATTAGGATTAATGATACCGCTATTTGGTATCGGTCGCGTACCAGCAATTATTGCATTAGTGGTTTATGCGCTGTTGCCTATATTAAGAAATACGTATACTGGTATCAAGGAAGTAGATCCTTCTTTGATTGAAGCAGCAAAAGGTATAGGGATGAAGCCTTTTAGACGTTTAACTAAGGTTGAATTGCCAATTGCAATGCCTGTAATTATGGCGGGTATTAGAACTGCTATGGTACTTATCATTGGTACTGCGACACTTGCCGCATTAATTGGAGCAGGTGGACTAGGAGACTTAATTTTATTAGGTATAGACCGTAACAATGCATCATTAATTTTATTAGGTGCTATTCCTGCCGCATTATTAGCAATTATTTTTGATTTAATTTTAAGATTTATGGCTAAATTATCGTATAAAAAATTATTGATGACGTTAGGTGTCATTGTCATGATTATTATATTGGCCATTGCTATTCCTATGTTTGCGCAAAAAGGAGAAAAAATTACATTAGCTGGTAAACTTGGTTCTGAACCGTCTATTATTACGAATATGTACAAAATATTAATTGAAGAAAATACAAATAATACTGTTGAAGTAAAAGATGGAATGGGAAAAACTGCATTTTTATTCAACGCTTTAAAATCTGATGATATTGATGGCTATTTGGAATTTACGGGTACAGTTTTAGGCGAATTAACAAAAGAACCATTGAAATCAAAAGAAGAGAATAAAGTTTATGAACAAGCTAAAACGAGTCTTGAAAAGAAATATCAGATGACAATGTTAAAGCCAATGAAATATAATAACACTTATGCATTAGCAGTAAAACGTGACTTTGCTAAAAAGCATAATATACGAACAATTGGAGATCTTAATAAAGTTAAGGATCAGCTTAAACCAGGATTTACTTTAGAGTTTAATGATCGTCCAGATGGTTACAAAGCAATTAAGACAGCGTATAATTTAGACTTGAATAATATACGTACAATGGAACCTAAATTAAGATATCAAGCAATTAATAAAGGTAATATTAATTTAATCGATGCGTATTCGACTGACGCAGAATTAAAGCAATATGATATGGTTGTGTTAAAAGATGACAAACATGTATTTCCACCATATCAAGGTGCGCCTTTATTCAAAGAAAGCTTTTTAAAGAAACATCCAGAAATCATCAAGCCACTAAACAAATTAGCAAACAAAATATCTGATGAAGACATGCAAATGATGAATTACAAAGTAACAGTCAAAAACGAAGATCCTTACACCGTTGCAAAGGATTATTTAAAAGCAAAAGGGTTAATCAAATAACGACCAACGCCACATAAGATGAGGTTCACCACATTATATCTTATGTGGCGTTGCTATATTTAAATGTATGTATTTGTTAAGTCTAAACATGCAAACTTAGTGACATATTATGAGCGAGAAATCACAATGATACAATTGCAAATTGTGAAAATAGTAGCATTGCATTTTAGAAACATAGAGAGATATAATAAATGTAAGTTTTTTAAAATTTCAGTCAATTTAAAGGAGGCTGTTTCTATTATGAAAGAACAACTTAATCAATTATCAGCATATCAGCCGGGTTTATCACCAAGGGCATTAAAAGAAAAGTATGGAATTGAAGGAGAATTATATAAACTAGCATCGAATGAAAACTTATATGGACCATCGTCTAAAGTAAAAGAAGCAATAACTGCACACTTAGATGAATTATATTATTATCCAGAAACAGGAGCGCCTACATTGAGAAAGGCGATAAGCAAATTTTTAAACGTGGAACCTTCACGTATATTATTTGGGGCCGGGTTAGATGAAGTTATATTAATGATTTCAAGGGCAGTATTAAGACCAGGCGACACTATCGTTACAAGTGAAGCTACATTTGGTCAATATTACCATAATGCAATTGTAGAAGCGGCTAATGTTGTACAAGTTCCTTTAAAAAATGGTGGCTTCGATTTAGAAGGAATTTTAAAAGCAATTGATGAGGATACCGCATTAGTATGGTTATGTAATCCGAATAATCCTATAGGTACTTATTTCAATCATGAAGCACTTGATTCATTTTTATCTCAAGTACCTTCAAATGTTCCAGTAATTATTGATGAAGCATATTTTGAGTTTGTAACAGCTCAAGATTTTCCAGATACTTTAGCATTACAGGAAAAATATGACAACGCCTTTTTATTACGTACATTTTCAAAGGCATATGGTTTAGCTGGTTTACGTGTAGGATATGTTGTTGCGAGTGAACAAGCAATTGAAAAATGGAATATCATTAGACCACCGTTTAATGTTACACGTATTTCTGAATATGCAGCAGTTGCAGCATTAGAAGACCAACAGTATTTGAAAGAAATTACTCATAAAAATAGTACTGAACGAGAAAGATTTTATCAATTACCTCAAAGTGAGCATTTTTTACCAAGTCAAACGAATTTTATATTTGTAAAGACGACAAATGTAAATGAATTGTATGAAGCGCTTCTAAATGTAGGGTGTATTACTCGACCATTTCCAACAGGAGTTAGAATTACGATTGGATTTAAAGAACAAAATGACAAAATGATAGAGGTATTATCAAATTTTAAATATGAGTAAGAATCAAAATAAAATTGTGTGAAAACCTACCTTGAATCGGGTGTTGAAGGTATTATGTCATTTATGTCAATAAAAAGAGAAGATTTCAATTGAAAATGAAAAACTTTTATTACACTGGTTTCTATAATTTAGATATGCCTTAAATTAGTTATTAAGTAATACCATATTGGGTAAATGAAGTGACAACTTAAAGTTGAATTTATTGATACTGATAAAGTTGTTAATTTATTGATGCTATAAATTTATAATAAAGGTATTGTGATAGTACAAGTCTTATATTATTTTGTCGAACATAAATTTTTGCTATACTGAACCAATACTGATATTTTGAGGAGAAGATTAAAATGACCCGTAAATCAATTGCGATTGATATGGATGAAGTACTGGCAGATACATTAGGAGAAATAATTGATGCTGTCAATCATAGGGCAGATTTAGGTATTAAGATGGAAGCCTTAAATGGTCAAAAGTTAAAACATGTTATTCCAGAACATGATGGTTTAATTACTGAAGTTTTGAGAGAGCCTGGTTTCTTTAGACATCTTAAAGTGATGCCGCATGCACAAGAAGTTGTTGAAAAATTAACTAAACATTATGATGTGTATATTGCCACAGCTGCAATGGATGTACCTACTTCATTTAGCGATAAATATGAATGGTTACTTGAATTCTTTCCATTTTTAGATCCACAACATTTTGTTTTTTGTGGTAGAAAGAATATTGTCAAAACCGATTATTTAATTGACGATAATCCCAGACAACTTGAAATTTTTACTGGAACACCAATTATGTTTACTGCGGTGCATAATATAAATGACGATCGTTTTGAACGCGTAAATGGTTGGAAAGATGTTGAGCAGTATTTTTTATCAGATATAGATAAGTAGAGGTTTATTACTTTTAAACTGAGCTCAATTAACTATTAAATAGAGTTCCACCAACACGGATTATGTTATGTGTATCATAAGAGGTACATACATAGCATATAAAAGGGATTCTAAGTACACATATCACAATTTATAAATCGGATGAGTGATTTAATCTGTAATAGATTACACACCATCCGATTTTTGTATTTAAAAGATAGATAGGGCGAATTATCCATGATGATTCAAATTAGAAAAACATTCATCAAAGAGGATGTACCAGTTTCATAGTTATTAAATTGTGATATAGATTAATAGACCAATAATTTTATAAAGAATTTGGAAAGGTCATATTATCTATCACATCATCTTGCTGTTAAATGCATAGTCAACTAACTAGCCCTATTCATTTACAGTTAGCAATTGAATTGCATTTGGCATAACTTCAATATCAAGAGGTGTTTCTAATGATATTTCTCCATCTATATCGACCTTCATGACTGGATCAGTTGTCAACGTAATATGTTTACCAGGGATATGCTCTATACCTTGAGTAATTTCATTCCAATTCATGCTATCACGTTTTTTGAAAATATCATTTAAAATACTGAAACTTTGATCATTAAAAATGAATGTATTTAGTTCGCCATCTTGAGGAGATAAATCTGTCAAAGGTATTTTGCTACCTCCAATAAATAGGCCATTTGCCGTCAATATCATTGATGTTTCACCTGTATATGATTGATTATCAACAGATAATTGATAATTAAATTGTGTTGGGTTTAACAGCGTTTTAACAGTCGAACCAATGTAACTTAATTTACCAAATATATCTTTTGAACCGTCTTGTACATTTTCAGCATTTTGAACGATTAAGCCTAAGCCAACAAAATTAAGTGCATATTGTTGATTAACTTTGATGACATCATAAGTTCCGATTTGTGCTGAAATCATTTGCTCACTAGTTTGTTTATGATTAGGTGCTATATTAAGTGTTTTTGTAAAATCATTAAATGTACCGCCTGGTAATATACCAATAGGTAATTGAAGGTCATATGTCATAACGCCATTTATTAGCTCGTTAACGGTACCATCGCCGCCGAGAATAAATAATATGTCTACATCGCTTGCATAGTCTTTAGCTTTGATTTCTTGACAATATTTAATGATGTCTCCTTCATTTTCACTCAATTGAATAGAAAGATGTTTACAAATTGAACTTAATGCTGTTGTAACTTCCCCAATACCTTGATTAATATTTTTCAATCCACTGTGTTCATGGTAAAAGAGGACGCCATGGTGATATTTATTTTCCATTATTTAGCCTACTTTCTAAAAATTGATTTACTAACTATATATACCCATTTTTAAATGTATATACCAAAGACTCTGTCACATATCAATGATATCGGCGCTTGGGGCCCCAACATAGAAGCTGACGGAATGTCAGCGTTCATTAATGTGCAAATTGGCGGGGAAGGTGACGGAGTATCAGCGTTCATTAATGTGCGAGTTGGAGGGGCCCCGCCGGCAAGGTTGACTAGAATTGAAAAAAGCTTGTTGCAAGCGCATTTTCATTCAGTCAACTACTGCCAATATAATATTATAGACTCTATGATTTATGTCCCAGATTGTATGCATAAGTTTTACTCATGTATCCCTATTTTTAAGTACACTTTAGCTGTAGCTAATATGTAAGAACCACTACATAATAAATCATTAGTGGTTCTTTACTGTCATACTCCAAAAAATCACTACAGAATAAAACATTGGTGGCTCTTTATCTTTACTGACATACGCCCAACTATAAGTTTTATTTTCAATGTGAAATACAAAAAACTGTAAGCCAATTGAATGACTTACAGTTTTTGATGTCTATAAAAATAATTTAAGGTCGCTGATTAGCGGATTCCTTTCATCGCTTTAATGATTAAAGGTGAGAATGCTAATACAATTGTTGTAACGACAATTGCTACGATACCTAAGAAGATAAAGTAATTTGTTTGACCAAGTGGTTCAATTAATTTAACCAATGTACCATTTATTGCTTGTGCAGAAGCATTAGTTAAGTACCAAATACTCATCATTTGTGCATTGAATGCCTTTGGTGCTAATTTTACGGCTGCGCTATTACCTGTTGGTGATAAGCACAGTTCACCGATTACACAGATAATGTAAGATAAAATTACCCAGTTAACTGAGAAATGTGCAGATCCTGATGTATAACCTACAATACCGATAAGTATGTAAGATGCACCTGCTAAAAATGTACCAATTGCAAATTTCACTGGTAAGCTAGGTTGCTTAGTACCAAGCTTTTGCCATAAAAGCGAAATAATTGGTGCCAATAATAAAATAAATAATGGATTAATTGATTGGAAAATCGCTTCACCAAAGTTTGTTTTCCAGCCAAATAAATTTAATTTCATGTCTGATTGTTCAATACCGTAAATGTTTAATACATTAGATCCTTGTTCTTGGATAGCCCAGAAAACCATTCCAAGTATAAACAATGGAATAAATGCTTTAACACGTGAACGTTCAGTATCTGTCACATCTTTACTTTTAATAATTAATGTGAAGTAGACGATAGGTAATGTTATTCCTAGTACTAAAACCGTATTACTCACTAAGTTAAATGAAAGTGAGTTAGTTACTGCGCCAATTACGATAATTAACACGATAGCTAATACGACACTTCCGATGATAATGCCATATTTTTTCTTTTCGGCTGGTGTTAATGGATTAGTTGGCTTCATACCTACAGTACCTAAATTTTTACGGTTGAAAAGTACGTACCATACTAAACCTAGTGCCATACCTACAGCTGCAATTAAGAATCCGCCGTGGAAATTTTTAACATTTACAAAGTGTTGCAAAATGATAGGTGATAACAATGCACCCATATTAACTGACATATAGAAAATTACAAAACCAGCATCCATACGTCTATCATTTTCAGGATATAAACGTCCAACAATATTTGAAATGTTAGGCTTCATTAAACCTGAACCAATAATGATGAAGAACATTGATGTGAATAAGCCAATTAAAGCGAATGGTAGGCTTAAACAAATATGTCCGATAATAATAAAGACTGCACCTAATAAAGTAGCGCCTCTTGTGCCTGTAATTCTGTCAGCAATCCATCCACCCGGTATTGATGTCATATAGATTAATGAACCATATACTGACATGATTGACATAGCTGTTGTTTTGTCAATTCCAAGGCCATTATCTGTTACAGCGAAGTACATGTAGAAAATGAGTAGGGCACGCATGCCATAATAACTAAACCTTTCCCAGAATTCTACAAAGAATAGTACGCCTAGCCCTCTAGGATGCCCGAAAAATCCTGTTTGAGGTATGTCTTGAATTTGACTTCCATGGGAGTTTTGTTGTGTCATTTATACATCCCATCCTTTCTTCCCCTAATACAATAGTTAGTTTTAAAATGGTTGTGCGTCATCAACTAAGTACTTTCAATAAATCACAAAAAAATAGAAATATTGAGAATATTCTGTTATTAAGCGCGCACAATTAATTAGAGATAATATAAAAATATACTTATTGACGTTAAAGTGCAATAGGTTTCTATAAAATTGTTATTTATTTTGTGTATAATTACCGTTTTTGATTACTTAGAATTTTAAAATTTAATTTTAAATTACAAAACACGTACGAAAAAAACACACCAAAAAGTCGATGTCTAAACAACTTTTGGTGTGTTTTTGTATTAATTCATTAACGATTATCTATTTTTTCAGGGTATAAATCATGGTTCATTAAACGATGCTCTGCCATTTTTTCATATTTAGAATTTGGACGGCCATAGTTTGTATATGGATCAATTGAAATGCCACCACGAGGTGTGAACTTACCCCAAACTTCAATATAATGAGGATCCATTAGTTCAATCAAATCATTCATGATGATGTTCATGCAATCTTCGTGGAAATCTCCGTGGTTTCTAAAGCTAAATAAATATAACTTCAACGATTTTGATTCAACCATTTTAATGTTCGGAATATATGAAATATAGATTGTTGCAAAATCTGGTTGGCCTGTAATAGGGCATAAAGACGTAAATTCAGGACAATTGAATTTAACGAAATAATCGCGTCCTTGGTGTTTATTGTCAAATGACTCTAATACATCAGGACGATAGTCAAAATTGTAAGTATTGTCTTGGTTTCCTAATAAAGTAATATCTTGTAATTCATCTTGTTGACGGCCTTGTGCCATAAAAAACGCTCCTTTGATTTTATTTATTTAATGATACTTTTGCGTCTCGGCGTGCTTTCTCAAACATGTAATAACTTGCACCGATAATAACGACATAACCTAATGTTGCATAGAAATCTGGAGACTCTCCAAATAAAATAAAACCGAGTATTGCTGTAAATATTATAGATGCATACGTAAAAATAGATATGTCTTTCGCAGCAGCAAAACTATATGCCAATGTGACGCCAATTTGACCAACTGCTGCAGCTAGTCCAGCACCTAACAAGTACAGTATTTGCATTTGAGTCATTGGAACATATGTATATGCAGTGAAAGGTATTAAAACGATGACAGAGAATAATGAGAAGTAAAATACAATTGTATATGGTGCTTCTCTTGTACTAAGTGCTCTGACACAAGTGTATGCTGATGCTGCAAAAATACCTGAAAATAATCCGGCTAGTGAAGGAATTATTGATGAAGAAAACTCAGGTTTAACAATTAAAAGCATACCTAGAATTGCAATTATCATAGCTGTGATTTGATATTTCCTCACTTTTTCATGCAAGAAAATAATGCTTAATAAAATCGTCCAAAAAGGATTAAGTTTCATTAAAGAGTCTGCATCACTTAGTACCATATGGTCGATTGCATAAATATTTAACAATACACCAATAAGTCCAAGAGTAGAACGGGTTAGTAATAATGGTTGACTAGAAAGTCTACCAAACATGGGTTGATGATATTTATATATAAAAAATAGTGGAATAAACATTGCTACTAAGTTTCGTGCTAATGATTTTTGAAAAACAGGAAGATCACCTGCAAGTCTGAAAAACACTGACATAAAACTGAAACCAATAGCCGAAATTAATATGGCAATGATACCTTTTACTTTAGGATTCAATTTTATCGCCTCTTTTATATAAAATTAACGTATTTATATTAGCACAAATCAACATATTGTGCATAAATAGTTGAAATTTAAAAGAAAAGAACTATAATTGTTTATACGAACAAATGTTCTTATGTTCATTTGACGGAATTATAGGGCATTACTTAGTCATGAATGTTTGTGTTATTACGTTTAAATAAAATCAATTAAGCATCTATGTAATTGATTATTTCTTGATTTTTGTTGATACGATTGAGTTTGTTACAGATTTTAAAAAAGCAAGCGATATCTACTGAAAAAATTTTTTAATTTTACCGAAGTTTTTCTATTTAAGTAATGGTGCCTAATTGGAACGTTTTACGAACATTCAACCGGAAAATGACACTTTAAATCATTGGTGGTCTTATGTATAATGAAACACATAATATAGTGTTGGTAATCCGATAAAGACACAATATCTTGTGTTTTGTATGCAAATGCTTTATTTATGAAGAAATTACTTTTAAAAGTAATTTAACACTGGAATTTAATAGTTATTATCAATTTATAGTCATATTTTCAGAAAATGCACTAAGCAAATGGAAGATGTCAAATGATGTAAACACTACATATAGTGATTTTGATACATACAACCCATACAAGCTACTATTTTCTCAAATATAAATCTATGCAATTGGTTTGGTTTACATTTGAGAAAATAAGTAGCTTCATTATAGTTAAAGCAATGCTGAGATAAACATGAATTTTAATGTTGTTAAAGCATTTTTTAATTGTAATGACTACTTAATTTAAAAGGGTTGAAGAAAGAAGGTGATCCAATGAAAATAATATATTTTTCATTTACTGGAAATGTCCGTCGATTTATCAAGAGAACAGAACTAGAAAATACACTTGAGATTACAGCAGACAATTGTATGGAACCAGTTAATGAACCGTTTATTATCGTTACAGGCACTATTGGATTTGGAGAAGTACCAAAACCAGTTCAATCTTTTTTAGAAGTTAATCATCAATACATCAGAGGTGTGGCAGCAAGCGGTAATCGAAATTGGGGACTAAATTTCGCTAAAGCGGGTCGCACGATATCAGAGGAGTATAATGTCCCTTTATTAATGAAGTTTGAGTTACATGGAAAAAACAAAGACGTTATTGAATTTAAGAACAAGGTGGGTAATTTTAATGAAAACCATGGAAGAGAAAAAGTACAATCATATTGAATTAAATAATGAGGTCACTAAACGAAGAGAAGATGGATTCTTTAGTTTAGAAAAAGACCAAGAAGCATTAGCTGCTTATTTAGAAGAAGTAAAGGACAAAACAATCTTTTTCGATTCAGAAATAGAACGTTTACGTTACTTAGTAGTTAATGATTTCTATTTCAATGTGTTTGACATATATAGCGAAGCTGATCTTATTGAAATTACTGACTATGCAAAATCTATTCCATTTAAATTTGCAAGTTATATGTCAGCAAGTAAATTTTTCAAAGATTATGCTTTGAAAACTAATGATAAAAGTCAATATTTAGAAGACTACAATCAACACGTTGCTATTGTTGCTTTATACTTAGCAAACGGTAATAAAGAACAAGCGAAACAATTTATTTCTGCTATGGTTGAACAAAGATATCAACCAGCAACACCAACATTTTTAAACGCAGGTCGTGCGCGTCGTGGTGAGCTAGTTTCATGTTTCTTATTAGAAGTAGATGATAGCTTAAATTCAATCAACTTTATTGATTCAACTGCAAAGCAATTAAGTAAAATTGGTGGCGGCGTAGCGATTAACTTATCTAAACTACGTGCACGTGGCGAAGCGATTAAAGGTATTAAAGGCGTAGCGAAAGGTGTTTTACCAATCGCTAAATCACTAGAAGGTGGTTTCAGTTATGCAGACCAACTAGGTCAAAGACCTGGTGCTGGTGCCGTGTACTTAAATATCTTCCATTACGATGTAGAAGAGTTTTTAGATACTAAAAAAGTAAATGCCGATGAAGACCTACGTTTATCTACAATTTCAACTGGTTTAATCGTCCCATCTAAATTCTTTGATTTAGCTAAAGAGGGTAAAGACTTCTATATGTTTGCGCCTCATACAGTTAAAGAAGAATACGGTGTGACATTAGATGATATTGATTTAGATAAATTTTATGATGACATGGTTGCAAATCCAAATGTTGACAAAAAGAAAAAGAATGCACGTGAAATGTTGAATTTAATTGCACAAACGCAATTACAATCAGGCTATCCGTATTTAATGTTTAAAGATAATGCGAATAAAGTGCATCCGAACTCAAATATTGGTCAAATTAAAATGAGTAATTTATGTACTGAAATTTTCCAATTACAAGAAACATCAATTATTAATGATTATGGTGTTGAAGATGAGATCAAACGTGATATTTCATGTAACTTAGGCTCATTAAATATTGTGAATGTAATGGAAAGTGGTAAGTTTAGAGATTCAGTACATTCTGGTATGGATGCATTAACAGTTGTAAGTGACGTTGCAAATATTCAAAATGCGCCAGGCGTTAGAAAAGCAAACAGTGAATTACACTCAGTTGGTCTAGGTGTTATGAACTTGCACGGTTACTTAGCTAAAAATAAAATTGGTTATGAGTCAGAGGAAGCAAAAGACTTTGCAAATATCTTCTTTATGATGATGAACTTCTACTCAATTGAACGTTCAATGGAAATTGCTAAAGAACGTGGTATTAAATATCAAGATTTCGAAAAATCTGATTATGCAAATGGTAAATATTTTGAGTTCTATACGTCTCAAGAATTTGAACCACAATTTGAAAAAGTACGTGAATTGTTCGATGGAATGACAATTCCTACTTCAGAAGATTGGAAGAAATTACAACAAGATGTTGAACAATACGGTTTATACCATGCTTATAGATTGGCGATTGCGCCAACTCAAAGTATTTCTTATGTTCAAAATGCTACAAGTTCTGTAATGCCTATTGTTGATCAAATTGAACGTCGTACTTATGGTAATGCTGAAACATTCTATCCAATGCCATTCTTATCACCACAAACAATGTGGTATTACAAATCAGCATTTAATACAGATCAAATGAAATTAATTGATTTAATTGCAACGATTCAAACACATATTGATCAAGGTATTTCAACAATTCTATATGTTAACTCTGAAATTTCTACTCGTGAGTTAGCGAGATTATATGTATATGCGCATTATAAAGGATTAAAATCACTTTACTATACTAGAAATAAATTATTAAGCGTAGAAGAATGTACTAGTTGTTCTATCTAACAAATTAACGTTTATAGACAATATCAGCTAATCATCTGTAAAAGGTGACAGATGATTAGACTGTTATGTCTATATTTATCAATAATTGATTAACATTACAGGAGGAAATTATATTCATGATAGCTGTTAATTGGAACACACAAGAAGATATGACGAATATGTTTTGGAGACAAAACATTTCTCAAATGTGGGTTGAAACAGAATTTAAAGTATCAAAAGACATTGCAAGTTGGAAAACATTATCTGAAGCTGAACAAGACACATTTAAAAAAGCTTTGGCAGGATTAACAGGTTTAGATACACATCAAGCAGATGATGGAATGCCACTAGTTATGCTTCATACTACGGATTTAAGAAAAAAGGCTGTTTATTCATTTATGGCGATGATGGAACAAATTCATGCGAAAAGTTATTCGCATATTTTCACAACATTATTACCATCTAGCGAAACAAATTATTTATTAGATGAGTGGGTATTAGAAGAACCTCATTTAAAATATAAATCAGATAAAATTGTTGCAAATTATCACAAACTTTGGGGTAAAGAGGCTTCAATTTACGATCAATATATGGCTAGAGTAACAAGTGTATTTTTAGAGACATTCTTATTCTTCTCAGGTTTCTATTATCCGTTATACCTAGCTGGTCAAGGGAAAATGACTACATCAGGTGAAATCATTCGTAAAATTTTATTAGATGAATCTATTCATGGTGTATTTACTGGGCTAGATGCTCAACATTTACGTAATGAATTATCTGAAAGTGAAAAGCAAAAAGCAGATCAAGAAATGTATAAACTTTTAAATGACCTATACTTAAATGAAGAGTCTTATACAAAGATGTTATACGATGATCTTGGAATTACTGAAGACGTGTTAAACTACGTTAAATATAATGGAAATAAAGCACTTTCTAACTTAGGTTTTGAACCTTATTTTGAAGAACGTGAATTCAATCCAATCATTGAAAACGCATTAGATACAACAACTAAAAACCATGACTTCTTCTCCGTAAAAGGTGATGGCTATGTCTTAGCATTAAATGTTGAAGCACTACAAGATGATGACTTTGTGTTCGACAACAAATAAATAATATAAAAAGACCTTTACATGAACAGGGATAGTGATATATCTCACTACTTTCATGTGGAAGGTCTTTTTTTCTATTTTAAATTGAAGAAGACGGGGATTATATTTGGATAATTCATTTAGGCGATATTATAGAACAGTGAGTTTCTTATTTCGCATTATGGGTTTAAATACATCGTTAAGAAAATTAATTTTCAATTTAATTGCAAAAATCAATAATATTGACAATAAATTATTTGAAAGGCTATTGAAATGAGTATCAAAAAACGATACTATTAATGAGAAATATTATCAATGATAATGATTATCATTAATTAAAAGGGAGAAAAATTTGTAATGAAGTATTTATTAAAGGGAAATATTTTGCTTCTATTACTTATATTGTTGACGATTATTTCGCTGTTTATTGGTGTGAGTGAATTATCAATCAAAGATATCTTTCATTTAACTAAAGATCAGCAAAATATTTTATTTTCAAGTCGAATTCCTAGAACGATGAGTATTTTAATTGCCGGTAGTTCATTGGCACTAGCGGGCTTGATTATGCAACAAATGATGCAAAATAAGTTTGTAAGTCCTACTACAGCAGGAACAATGGAGTGGGCTAAATTAGGTATTTTAATAGCCTTATTATTCTTTCCAACAGGTCATATATTATTGAAATTAGTATTTGCTGTTGTATGTAGCATATGCGGTACATTTTTATTTGTTAAAATAATTGATTTTATCAAAGTGAAAGATGTCATCTTTGTCCCACTATTAGGGATTATGATAGGTGGTATTGTTGCTAGTTTTACAACTTTCATCTCATTGCGTACAAATGCTGTACAAAGCATTGGTAACTGGCTTAACGGGAACTTTGCCATTATTACAAGCGGACGTTATGAAATTTTATATTTAAGTATTCCTCTTTTAGCACTGACATATCTTTTTGCTAATCACTTCACTATTGTAGGAATGGGTAAAGATTTCACTAATAATTTAGGTTTGAGTTATGAGAAGTTAATTAATATTGCGCTATTCATAACTGCAACAATTACAGCTTTAGTTGTTGTCACAGTTGGAACTTTGCCATTTTTAGGTTTAGTTATTCCGAATATTATTTCAATTTATAAAGGCGATCATTTGAAAAATGCCATACCACACACGATGATGTTAGGTGCTATATTTGTATTGTTTTCAGATATCGTAGGTAGAGTTGTCGTTTATCCATATGAAATAAATATTGGTTTAACTATCGGTGTTTTTGGAACAATTATTTTCCTTATCTTATTGATGAAAGGTAGGAAAAATTATGCACAACAATAATAAAAAGCTTGCTATTTTAATCATCGTGACATGTCTTATTGCTGTACTCTATTTATTTGTAGGCATTGATTTTGAAATTTTTGAATATCAATTTTCAAGTCGTTTGCGAAAATTTATTTTAATTATTCTTGTCGGCGGAGCAATTGCAACTTCAGTTGTCATCTTTCAAGCTATTACCAATAATCGTTTGTTAACACCTTCGATTATGGGACTTGATGCAGTTTATTTGTTTATAAAAGTAATACCGGTATTTCTACTTGGCATACAATCAGTTTGGGTGACAAATGTATATTTGAATTTTATTTTAACGTTAATTACGATGGTACTTTTTGCTTTAATACTATTTCAAGTCATTTTTAAAATTGGACATTTTTCAATTTACTTCATTTTGTTAATTGGGGTATTACTAGGTACGTTTTTTAGAAGTATTACCGGATTTATTCAATTAATTATGGACCCTGAATCATTTTTAGCAATACAAAGTAGTATGTTTGCGAATTTTAATGCTTCTAATTCAAATCTAGTCACTTTTTCAGCAGTCATTTTAGTAGTACTATTAATCGTTACGATTTTCTTACTACCTTATTTGGATGTATTACTTTTAGGTCGCGCAGAAGCTATAAATTTAGGTATTTCGTATGAACAATTGACGCGAATTTTATTAGTGATTGTATCAATTTTAGTTTCAGTTTCAACTGCATTAGTAGGTCCCATTACGTTTTTAGGCCTTTTAACTGTGAATTTGGCTCATGAATTAATGAAGACATATGAACATAAATATATATTAATTGCGACAATTTGTTTAAGTTGGATTAGTTTATTTAGCGCACAATGGGTTGTTGAAAATGTTTTTGAAGCTACGACAGAGATGAGCTTACTTATTGATTTGATAGGTGGAAGTTATTTCATTTATCTATTAGTTAAAAGGAGAAATGCGCAGTGATACAAGTTAATAATTTAACTAAGACGATACATAATCAAACGATATTAAAAGATATCAGTATAGCTATTGAAAAAGGGAAGGTGACGTCATTAATCGGACCAAATGGCGCTGGTAAAAGTACATTACTTTCAGCGATATGTCGTTTAATTCGCTTTGATGATGGTGAAGTGAAAATTGATGGACAAGCTATGTCGGATTACAAAAATAATGATTTGTCTAAAAGGATATCAATTTTAAAACAAACAAACCATACTGAAATGAATATTACAGTTGAGCAATTAGTTAATTTTGGACGATTTCCATATTCAAAAGGGCGATTAACAAAAGAAGATCATGCCATTGTTAATGATGCATTAGATTTATTACAGTTACAGGACATTAGACATCGAAATATTAAATCATTGTCAGGTGGGCAACGCCAACGTGCCTATATCGCAATGACGATAGCACAAGATACGGAATACATTTTACTAGATGAGCCTTTAAATAATTTAGATATGAAACATGCTGTTCAAATTATGCAAACCTTGCAAATGTTAGCACATAAAATGAATAAAGCAATCGTCATAGTCTTACATGATATTAATTTTGCGTCCTGTTACTCAGATCACATTGTTGCACTGAAAAATGGACAATTAGTTAAATCAGATTTGAAAGATAAGGTCATTCAAAGTAGTGTTTTAAGCGATTTATATGATATGGACATACAGATAGAACTTATTAGAAATCAACGAATTTGTCTATATTTTAAAGATTAACTTTTGGAAATGCTTTAAAGGGGTGATGCGCCAATTAAAGAAGTAAGTATTAGACATTGTTCATTGTCACATTTAGCACACAGATTAAGTCAATAGAGGAGACATTTAAATTATGAAGAAAACAGTCTTATATTTAGTAGTAGTATTAATGTTTTTATTAGCAGCATGTGGTAATAATTCTGGAAAAGAACAATCAAAATCAGATACTAAAGGTTCAAAAGAAACAGTGAAAATCGAAAATAATTACAAAATGCGTGGCGAGAAAAAAGACGGTAGCGATGCTAAAAAAGTCAAAGAAACTGTTGAAGTACCAAAGAACCCTAAAAATGCAGTTGTACTAGATTATGGTGCACTTGATGTCATGAAAGAAATGGGATTAGCTGATAAAGTTAAAGCATTACCAAAAGGTGAAGGTGGTAAGTCATTACCGAATTTCTTAGAGTCATTTAAGGATGATAAATATACTAACGTTGGTAATTTGAAAGAAGTTAATTTTGATAAAATTGCTGCAACAAAACCAGAAGTCATCTTTATCTCTGGACGTACAGCAAATCAAAAGAATTTAGATGAATTTAAAAAGGCGGCACCTAAAGCGAAAATAGTTTATGTTGGTGCTGATGAGAAAAATTTAATTGGTTCAATGAAACAAACTACTGAAAATATCGGTAAAATTTACGATAAAGAAGATAAAGCTAAAGCATTAAATAAAGATTTAGATAATAAAATTGCTTCTATGAAAGATAAAACGAAACATTTCAATAAAACTGTAATGTATTTATTAGTTAACGAAGGTGAATTATCAACGTTTGGACCTAAAGGACGTTTTGGTGGATTAGTATACGATACATTAGGATTCAATGCCGTTGATAAAAAAGTAAGTAATAGCAATCATGGACAAAATGTTTCTAATGAATATGTAAACAAAGAAAATCCGGATGTAATTTTAGCGATGGATAGAGGACAAGCTGTAAGTGGCAAATCGACAGCAAAACAAGCCTTAAATAACCCAGTATTGAAAAACGTTAAAGCAATTAAAGAAGATAAAGTTTATAACTTAGATCCTAAATTATGGTATTTTGCAGCTGGATCAACTACAACTACAATTAAACAAATTGATGAGCTTGAAAAAGTTGTAAAATAATTACTAAGTGGAGAGCAACGATTATTTATTATAATCAATGTTCTCCACGCTTTTTTGCTAAAATTCAAAATAAAAGGACTTACTACTTATCATCATGATAAATATATAAGTCCGTAAATGTAATGATTTAGTTAATTAAATTTCAAAATAAATATGATAGTGATATTTACAGCGATTGTTAAACTTTGAATGACAATTTGGACAATGCTCTACCATCATGTACTCGTTAATTGTCAATTCATGTTGACATACCCCGCACAAAATTGCTTTTTCATTAAATGTGCGTTCTGGCCAACGTTTAATAGTATGCTTTTCAAATTCATTATGACACTTATAGCATGGATAATATTTATTGCAGCACTTAAACTTAATCGCAATAATATCTTGTTCGGTAAAATAATGGCGACAACGTGTTTCTGTATCAATCAAAGAACCATAAACTATAGGCATAAATAAATCTCCTTAACTCATGATTCCTTTGGATGTTCGCCAATTATACGAACTTCACGATTTAATTCAATATCAAATTTTTCTTTAACAGTCTTTTGTACGTAATGGATAAGATTTTCGTAATCTGTTGCAGTCCCGTTATCAACATTCACCATGAAGCCTGCGTGTTTAGTTGACACTTCAACACCACCAATTCGATGGCCTTGCAAATTAGAATCTTGTATTAATTTACCAGCAAAATGTCCCGGTGGTCTTTGGAATACACTGCCACAAGAAGGATATTCTAAAGGTTGTTTTGATTCACGACGTTCTGTTAAGTCATCCATTTTTGCTTGTATTTCAGTCATATTTCCTGGAGCTAGTGTGAATGCAGCTTCTAATACAACTAAATGTTCTTTTTGAATGATACTGTTGCGATAATCTAATTCTAATTCTTTTGTTGTAAGTTTGATAAGTGCGCCTTGTTCATTGACACATAGTGCATAGTCAATACAGTCTTTCACTTCGCCACCATAGGCACCAGCATTCATATAGACAGCACCACCAATAGAACCAGGGATGCCACATGCAAACTCTAGGCCTGTTAATGCGTGATCTCTAGCAACACGAGATACGTCAATGATAGCAGCGCCACTTCCGGCTATAATAGCATCATCAGACACTTCAATGTGGTCTAATGATAATAAGCTTATTACAATGCCACGAATACCTCCTTCGCGAATAATAATGTTAGAGCCATTTCCCAAATAAGTAACAGGTATGCCATGTTGATAGGCATATTTCACAACGGCTTGTACTTCTTCATTTTTAGTAGGGGTAATATAAAAATCTGCATTACCACCAGTTTTTGTATAAGTGTATCGTTTTAAAGGTTCATCAACTTTAATCTTTTCGTTAGGAATAAGTTGTTGTAACGCTTGATAGATGTCTTTATTTATCACTTTTAAGTACATCCTTTCTCATGTCTTTAATATCATATAGTATTATACCAATTTTAAAATTCATTTGCGAAAATTGAAAATTAAGTATTAAAATTAGTATAATTGTAAAACACGATATAACTACTGTTATAAATATTTTTTACATAGTTTTTCGAAGTATTGTTGCTTTTGAATCTCATATTGTCTTATTGATGGAGAGTGTTGTAATATTTGTCGTTTCTTAGAATTAAACAGCAACGCTATTTCATTATTAGTAGATAACAGATAATCAAGTGCAATATATGATTCGAATGTTTGAGTATTCATTTGGATTATATGTAAGCGTACTTCTTGTTTCAAATCATGGTAATTGTTAAACTTTGCCATCATAACTTTTTTATTGTATTTATGATGAAGGCGATAAAAACCAACATAATTTAAACGTTTTTCATCGAGTGCAGTTATATCATGTAAATTTTCAACACCTACTAAAATATCTAAAATCGGCTCAGTTGAATATTTAAAATGAGACGTACCACCGATATGTTTTGTATATTTTACAGGGCTATCTAATAAATTGAATAATAATGATTTTATGTTTGTATATTGCGTATGAAAGTCATGATATGAATCATTATTAATGAATGGTTGAACATTTGAATACATGATAAACTCCTTTGGTAATAAAACTTAATTTAATCGCGATAAAGTCTGAAATACTATAACATAATTCATTTTCATAATAAACATGTTTTTGTATAATGTATCTGTTAAGGAGTGCAGCCATGAAAAAAATTGTCATATTCGCTATGTTAGCGATTTTAATTATAGTAATTTGTGCATGTGGTAATAAAGAAAAAGAGGCACAACATCAATTTACTAAACAATTTAAAGATGTTGAGCAAAAACAAAAAGAACTGCAACATGTCATGGATAATATTCACCTTAAAGAGATTGATCATCTAAGTAAAACTGATACGACGGATAAGAATAGTAAAGAATTTAAAGCTTTACAGGAAGATGTGAAAAATCATTTAATGCCAAAGTTTCAAGCATATTATAAATCTGCTGAAAGTTTACCAGATGACACTGCAAAGGTGAAAAAATTAAAAAAAGAATATATGTCGATTGCTAATGAGAAGAAGAAGTCGATAAAGCAATTAAAGACATTCATAGATTTATGTAATCAATCGATTAAGTATAATGAAGATATTTTAGATTATACGAAGCAATTTGAAAAAAATAGATATAAAGTTGAATCGGAAATAAAATTAGCAGATAATAAAAATGAGGCAAGAAATTTAACAACAAAGCTAGAACAAAATAATCAAGCGCTACGAGATACTGCTAAGAAAAACTTAGATGATAGTAAAGAAAATGAAGTGAAGCGTGCTATTAAAAATCATATTATGCCAATGATTGAGAAACAAATCACTGATATTAATCAGACAAATATAAGTGATAAACATGTTAATAATGCTCGTAAAAATGCTATAGAAATGTACTATAGTTTACAGAACTATTATAATACACGTATAGAGACGATTGAAGTCAGTGAAAAGTTATCAAAGATTGATGTAGATAAGATGCCGAAAAAGGGTATAGATATAACTAGTGGCGACAAAGTCTTTGTAAAAAAGCTTGAAAAATTAGAAGATAAATAACTATCATTATTATTCAAAGTTAAAAAATTTGAATTTATGGTTAACAGGACAACATACAATGTGTATAATGGTAAACATTGATATTAACTAAATGTATAGAAATGTCACGCAGATGCTATTTAAATGTGATAATTATTTTTAGAGGTGAATAGAGTGGCTATAAAGCTAAGTTCAATTGACCAATTTGAACAGGTTATTGAAGAAAACAAATATGTTTTTGTATTAAAACATAGTGAAACTTGTCCAATATCGGCAAATGCGTATGATCAATTTAATAAATTTTTATATGAACGCGATATGGACGGATATTATCTCATAGTCCAACAAGAACGCGATTTGTCAGATTATATTGCTAAAAAAACGAACGTTAAACACGAATCACCTCAAGCATTTTATTTTGTGAATGGTGAAATGGTTTGGAATAGAGACCATGGTGATATTAATGTTTCGTCATTAGCACAAGCAGAAGAATAATAAAGCTATAAGGTTGGAACATAATTGCCTAACTTGCCACATATGAATTGTGATTTTAAGTTCATATGCACGGTAATAAGGTTATAATCATGTTCTAACCTTTTATTTTTTTAATTATGTAAAAGCAGTAACGTTAGTACTTTTTAATAAACATATGTATAATGTATTCGAGTATTTTTATTAAAAAGTATACGAATTAATGCTTGGAAAGCAAAACTATTTAAAGATTTATTTATGGAAAATTTGCGAAAAAATAAATGATAATGAAGCTAAACTATATGTATGATTTGTGTTAAATATTAGTATAGATAGAGATGAAAGTGATTTTAAATTTCAAATCGTAAAATTAAATGTAAATAATAAGGTTAGATATACCTTAATTGAAACGTTAAACAATAAATAATAAAGTAAGGTGGTCAAGGTTATGAAAGTATTAGTAGCCATGGATGAATTTAATGGTATTATTTCAAGTTATCAAGCAAATAGATATGTTGAAGAAGCTGTTGCTAGTCAAATTGAAACAGCAGATGTTGTACAAGTACCTTTATTTAATGGACGACATGAATTGCTGGATTCAGTATTTTTATGGCAATCAGGTCAAAAGTATCGTATACCTGTTCATGATGCAGATATGAATGAAACTGAAGGGGTTTATGGACAAACAGATACTGGTATGACAGTCATTGAGGGGAATTTGTTTTTAAAAGGGCATAAGCCAATTACAGAGCGTTCGAGTTACGGCTTAGGTGAAATGATGAAACATGCATTAGATAATGAGGCTAATCATATTGTCATTTCTCTTGGTGGCATTGATAGCTTTGATGCAGGAGCAGGTATGTTACAAGCACTTGGTGCGGTATTTTATGATGATGAAGGCCGCATCGTTGATATGAGAAAAGGTGCAGGATTAATTAAATATATTAGACGAATGGATATGTCAAAATTGCATCCTAAATTGGCAACGACAAGAATTCAAGTAATGTCAGATTTCTCAAGTCGATTATATGGAAAGCAAAGCGAAATCATGCAAACTTATGAAGCGCATCAATTAAATCATAATCAAGCTGCTGAAATTGACAACTTTATTTGGTACTTTAGTGAATTGTTTAAGAGTGAATTGAAATTAGCTATTGGTCCTGTTGAACGCGGTGGTGCAGGTGGGGGGATTGCAGCTGTATTGAATGGTCTATACCAAGCTGAAATCCTAACGAGTCACGCACTAGTTGATCAACTAACACATTTAGAAAACTTAGTAGAGCAAGCTGATTTAATTATTTTTGGCGAAGGTTTAAATGAAAATGATCAATTGTTAGAGACTACAACTTTACGTATCGCAGAACTTTGCCATAAACATCAAAAAATTTCAATTGCAATTTGTGCTACTGATGAAAAGTTTGATTTATTTGAATCACAAGGCGTAACAGCAATGTTTAATACATTTATTGATATGCCTGAAAGTTATACAGACTTTAAAATGGGCTTACAAATACGACATTATACTGTTCAATCATTAAAGTTGTTGAAAACGCAATTTAATGTGGAAAGTTAGTACATTATAGAAAAGTCACAAATTATGCAATGTTAGTTTTCTGGAAAATTGAGTTATAAAAAATATTTTTAAGAGATAACCATGCCTGATAATGAGGGTATACGTGACTAAAATTTAATTATTAAATTGAATAGGAATTATAGATAAAATGAAAAATCACGCTAACGTAGCACAAAATGTTAGCGTGATTTTTATTGTGAATTAAGATGGAAACGGTGTTCATCTTATACTAATGTATTAATTATTTTTTTCAGCGATATCTTGTACAATTCCAACAATAACATGTACTGCTTTTTCCATAACGTCAATTGATGCATATTCATAAGGACCATGGAAATTGCCGCAGCCAGTGAAAATATTAGGCGTTGGTAATCCCATAAATGATAATTGAGAACCATCAGTACCCCCACGAATAGGTTCAGTATTTGCAGGGATATTTAATTTATCAAAAACTCGTTTTGGAATATCAATGATATGTTGTAAAGGCAATATTTTTTCAGCCATATTAAAATATTGATCAGCAATATCAACTTTTACAGGATAATTTTCAAAATGTGCATTGATATCGTCGCGAATTTCTAACATACGTTTCTTACGTAATTCAAATTGTTTTTTATCATGGTCACGAATAATATATTGCAATGTTGCTTTTTCGACAGTACCTTCGAAATGCATTAAATGATAAAAGCCTTCGTAGCCTTCTGTACGTTCAGGAACTTCGCTATCAGGTAATAAACTATCAAATTGTTCACCTAAACGTATCGCGTTTACCATTGCATTTTTAGCAGAACCTGGATGAACATTTACACCATGACATGTAATCACTGCTTCAGCAGCGTTAAAGCTTTCGTATTGTAATTCGCCATATTGACTACCATCCATCGTATAGGCAAAGTCAGCATTGAATCGTTCGACATCAAATTTATGTGGCCCGCGACCAATTTCTTCATCGGGTGTAAATCCAATGCGAATCGTACCATGCTTAATTTCAGGGTGTGATTTTAAATAACTAATGGCTTCCATAATTTCTACAATACCAGCTTTGTCGTCAGCACCTAATAAAGATGTGCCATCAGTAACCATCAATGTATGACCGACTAGACTATTAAGTTCTGGAAATACTTTAGGATCTAATACACGTTTCGTATCACCTAATTTATATGGTTTACCATCATAGTTTTCAATAATTTGTGGTTTGACATTAGAAGCATTGAAATCAGGTGAAGTATCTACATGTGCTAGAAAACCAACTGTTGGTACATCAGCATCGATATTGCTTTCTAGTGTAGCGAATAAATATCCATTATCATCTAAATCGGTCGGCAATCCTAATTGTTGTAATTCTTTTTCTAATACATGTAGCAAATCCCATTGTTTCTTAGTAGAAGGCGTAGTTGTGGATTGTGGATCAGATTGTGTATCAATTGTTGCATATCTTGTTAATCTATCTATTAATTGTTTCTTCATCCTATTCGACCCCTTAAACTCTATTATTCATGTTGTAAGATTTTTTATATGTCTTACCTTTAATTTTACCATACAGTTGTTTGATGCGTGTGTATAGGTAATACAGTATTTCGGATACTAAAATACCAAAAGCAATGGCACCTGATATTAGAGTAACTTCTAAAAATGTATTTACAGCACTTGTATAATCATTTGAAACTAAAAATCGAGTTGCCTGATAAGCAGCGCCACCTGGTACTAATGGGATGATTCCTGGCACTATGAAAATGATTACAGGGCGCTTATATCGACGGCTCATCGTGTGACTCATTAAACCTAAAATTAAACTTCCTAAAAACGACGCGCCAACTTTTCCAAATTCTAAATCAACTGTTAATTGATATATTGTCCATGCAATGGCACCTACAAAACCACATGCAACTAAAAGTTTTTTTGGTGCATTAAATATAATGGAGAAAAGTACTGTTGAAATAAAGCTTATCGTAAAATGAAATAAATAAAATAACATGCTTTAACAGTCCTTTCTTAAATAATTAGTAATACAATTGCGACACCAGCGCCTATTGCGAATGCCGTTAATGCCGCTTCAACACCACGTGACATGCCGGCAAGTAATTCACCGGCTAGTAAATCGCGAATCGCATTGGTAATTAATATACCTGGTACTAAAGGCATAACACTGGCAATGGTTATAATATCTTGGTTTGTTGCAATGCCTAATTTCGTAAATGTGGCGGCAATCGATATGACAACTGCTGCTGCAACAAATTCTGAGAAAAATTTAATTTGAATGTAACGTTGTACAAAACTAAATGTTAGAAATGCTGCACCACCTGCTATTACTGCTATCCAACAATCTGAGGCAACGCCACCAAACATGAAAAGAAAAAAGCCACATGCGATGGCTGCTGCAAAGAAATTTGTTAAAAATGAGTATTGTAATGATGCGTGCTGTAAATGAATGAACTCTGACTTTGCTTCATCAATTGTTAATTCTTGGTTTGATATTTTACGTGAAAGACTATTTGTTAAAGCGATTTTTTCTAAATCCGTAGTACGTTCTTGTACACGAATTAATCGCGTGCTTGTTCGATCATTTAATGAAAAAATGATTGCAGTTGAACTGACAAAACTATATGTATTATGAAGACCATAACTATGTGCGATACGATTCATCGTATCTTCAACACGATATGTTTCTGCGCCAGACTCTAGCAAAATTCTTCCTGCAATCAATACAACATCAATCACTTTATTTTCATCTATAATTGTGATTGAATCAGGCATATCAATTCACCTCCAATGATTTTGTTTATTTATTTGAACAATTGAAGTTTACAACTTGTTGTTGCAACTTTCAATAGTGAGACGCTGGGTCCGTATGAAGTAATTGCAAAGATAAAATTAAAATAATAAAAAACTGTTAATCTTTGCTATTGTATCATGATTTAATAATAGCAAATGATTAACAGTTTTGTCGTTGTTATAAATTGATAATAGGGTTAAACATGACTTTGTTTCGCCCTTGGTTTTTAGCTACATGTACCATATCGTCTGCATCTTTAAATACTTTTCGCTGTGATTTAGGGTCTTCGTCTGTTAGATAACCGACACCTATTGATACAGATAATTTTATAACTTCTTTGTTTGGTAAATGGAATGAAGATTTTTCTACTCCTGAACGAATGTTTTCAGCTAATTTAACACTTTGATCTAGTGAATAATTGTGTATAACTACAGAGAACTCTTCGCCACCATTTCTAAAAATTTTAAATTGATTTGGTACATAGTTTTTAAGTAATTGTGACATTTGTTTTAATACTGCATCACCAGATTTATGTGAATACGTATCATTGACATCTTTAAAGCCATCGATATCAATTAATAATAACGCGATGCTTTGATGTTCTTTTTCAGCTTTTTGTGAAATTTCATTTAAATGTCTATCGAATTCTTTTACATTGCCTAATCCTGTTAAATAATCATACTTGTCTTCATTTTCATAACGATTAACAAGTGAGAAGAAGTGCCATATATCTACAAAAGTTATTGCAGATGCTAACGTGATAATTAATGATATTGGTATTAAAATGATAACTTCAGATAAACTATAAATCGGGCTCACTAAAGCAACACCAAATAAAATAATAATTGTGACAACATTTAGAATTAATAATGATAGTACATCGTTTTGTTTTAAAAATGGTCCTATAGCACTTGTTACGGCAGCAATAACGATTAATGTGACACCGTACATAATTGAGTTGTTGAATACAACGACTTCAACAATTGATACAATTAAAGTAGCAGATAATGTATAGACCATATTGGTAAATCTACCTAAAAACAATAAAGGAACGAAAGTTAAATGAATTAAATAATCCTCACGATAAGGAATTGGGTAAACAGATAATAATAATGAAACGATTGTCATCAATACTGTGACATAGGCTTTAGAAAAAACCATACGCTTGTTTTCTGAATACTGTAATCGATGGAACAAATAGATTCCAGCGACGATAACAGATATATTGTATATAAATGCTTCGAACATGTCTTAATCGACTCCTTTAATTGACCACTAGCTATTGTAAGTGAAAACTTACATTTTGTCATTAATTTATATATAAAATTAGCGTTTAATATAGACTTTAATGTTAAAATGTTGCCTTAAATGATATGATAAAAAAATGAGTAATAAACGATTTAAACGAAATGAATCGTATAGTTGTATATATGATATCATTTATTGAGCGAATTAATTTATAATAAAGGCATAAGATATACATAGAAAGTATATATATCATTCTATAAAGATTATATTAAATAAATACAACGTTAAAAACAATTAATATCGATGAAGGTGAATAAATGGTTACATTATTACTTGTTGCAGTCACGATGATTGTCAGTTTGATTATAACGCCAATCGTTATTGCAATATCGAAAAGATTAAATTTAGTTGATAAACCAAATTTTAGAAAAGTACACACCAAACCTGTATCTGTAATGGGGGGAACTGTGATTCTCTTTTCATTTTTAATAGGTATTTGGATTGGACATCCTATTGAAACAGAAATCAAGCCACTTATTATTGGTGCGATTATTATGTACATACTTGGACTTGTAGATGATATTTATGATTTGAAACCTTATATTAAGCTTGCTGGCCAAATTGCTGCAGCTTTAGTTGTTGCTTTTTATGGTGTGACCATTGACTTTATTTCATTGCCAATGGGTACGACGATTCACTTTGGATTTTTAAGTATACCAATTACAGTTATTTGGATTGTTGCAATCACAAATGCAATAAACTTAATTGATGGATTGGATGGATTGGCATCTGGGGTTTCAGCAATTGGACTTATTACAATTGGATTTATTGCGATTTTACAAGCAAACATATTCATTACTATGATTTGCTGCGTACTATTAGGTTCATTGATTGGGTTTTTATTTTACAATTTTCATCCGGCAAAAATATTCCTTGGAGATAGCGGGGCATTAATGATTGGATTTATAATTGGATTCTTATCTTTATTAGGATTCAAAAATATTACAATTATTGCTTTATTCTTCCCAATCGTTATTTTAGCAGTGCCATTTATCGATACATTATTTGCCATGATTCGACGTGTTAAAAAAGGGCAGCATATTATGCAAGCTGATAAGTCTCATCTACATCATAAATTATTGGCTTTAGGTTATACACATAGGCAAACAGTATTATTAATCTATTCGATTTCTATTTTATTTAGCCTTTCCAGTATTATTCTATATGTGTCGCCACCATTAGGTGTTGTATTGATGTTTGTGTTAATTATTTTTAGTATTGAGTTGATTGTTGAATTTACAGGACTCATTGATAATAACTATAGACCAATTTTGAATTTAATTAGTCGTAAGTCATCTCATAAAGAAGAGTGAGATGGGGTTTAAATAGATACTTTATTGAAATTAAAAAAGATAATAAATAAAGCACTAGCATGATCGTGTTACTTCAATTGCAATTGAAATACACCATCATTTGCTAGTGCTTTTATGTTGTTGGAATATCGAAAGGTAACTGTTTTGTATTCTCTTCAGTTAATTCAAAATTACCAGCAGTTATTTGATTTAAAAAATTGATGAAATCGTTATAGTCAGTTTTGACGACATCGATATAATAGCTAACTTTATCAGTGTAAATTTGATTACGTAACATAAAATGTGTAGAGGCTAATTCGTATTCGAATTTTCCGGTTTGATCATAATTAAGTGTGACAATACAAGGTATGGCCTCACGTAGTTCTACACGTCCAGCATCATAAATGACATCTCTTACTGCACCACTATATGCACGAATTAAGCCACCACCACCTAATTTGATACCTCCAAAATATCTTGTAACAACAACACATGTATTATGAACTTCAAGTTTTTTCAAAATGTCTAACATCGGTACGCCAGCAGTACCTGTAGGCTCACCATCATCATTGGCTTTTTGAATATTCATCTCAGGTCCTATTGTATATGCTGAACAGTTATGTGTGGCATCTTTATGCTCTTTTTTTATTGTGGCAATAAATGCTTTAGCGTCATCCTCACTTTGAACTGGTTTAATATGAGCAATAAATCTCGACTTACTAATTACATTTTCAATGATGTGTTCTTTTTTAATAGTAATGATATTTTGTGTCATAATAACTCCTTAATTCATCAGCTTAAGATTATTTAAACTTCATTATACACTGAAAATGACACAACAATAAATCGTTTGATTGCCATTTTCTTTTTAACAGAAATATTGTATCATGACTATGAGTATATTTGAGGAGGACGACTATGAAAATTGCTGTGATGACCGATTCTACAAGTTATCTGTCGCAAGACTTAATTGATAAATATAACATTCAAATCGCGCCATTAAGTGTGACATTTGATGATGGTAAGAATTTTACAGAAAGTAATGAAATAGCAATTGATGAATTTTACAATAAAATGGCATCGTCACAAACGATACCAACAACAAGCCAACCTGCAATTGGCGAATGGATCACAAAATATGAAATGCTAAGAGATCAAGGTTACACAGATATCATTGTCATTTGTTTATCAAGTGGAATCAGCGGTAGTTACCAATCTAGTTATCAAGCAGGAGAAATGGTTGACGGTGTTAATGTGCATGCTTTCGACAGTAAATTAGCAGCGATGATTGAAGGCTGCTATGTTTTAAGAGCTATTGAAATGGTTGACGAAGGGTATGAACCACAGCAGATTATTGATGATTTAACTGAAATGCGTGAACATACAGGTGCATTTTTAATTGTTGATGATTTAAAAAACTTACAAAAAAGTGGTCGAATTACAGGAGCACAAGCATGGGTTGGAACATTATTGAAAATGAAACCAGTACTTAAATTTGAAGATGGTAAGATTATACCTGAAGAAAAAGTCCGTGCTAAAAAGCGTGCTATACAAACACTTGAAAAGAAAGTATTAGAAATTGTTAAGGACTACGAAGAAGTAACATTATTTGTTATTAATGGAGACCACTATGAAGATGGGCAAGCATTATACAAAAAGCTGTTAGAAGATTGTCCTTCAAATTATCAAGTTGCATATTCAGAATTTGGTCCAGTAATTGCAGCACATTTAGGATCTGGTGGATTAGGTTTAGGATACGTTGGTAGAAAAATAAGATTAACATAATTATAAAATTTTAATTGAAGTGTCTACATTATGATTAAAGTTTTAAGTTTAGTATTTTAAGTATTTTTATGATTTATCATGTAAATGCTGAAATTCTATAGTTAAAACGTAATAATCATTAAATGTAGACTTTTTTATTGAAAAGAGGTAAAACATATCAAACATTATGGAAAATTAATACAACCAAGAACGCAACTAACAACAGAGGTAATTAAAACAGAAACTACCGGTATAACAAAAGAAGGACGATATTATCGGTGCCTTCAATGTGAAAGTAATAATCCTCAACATTTTTATCAATATTACTCATCAACTATTTCAAAAATGATTGTGTATTGTCGAAATTGTATTTCGCTTGGTCGCATGGATGATATGACAATTTATAAAATAACTGAGAGTTCTCAGAATCCTTCGCAAGCTTATTATAATCTACCGTTTGATTTATCCGCACAACAAGCATATGCTTCTGAACATATTGTTCAGGCAATTCACAACCGGCAAACGATTTTGTTATATGCAGTTACAGGTGCTGGTAAAACAGAAATGATGTTTCAAGGTATTCAATATGCAAGACGTCAAGGAGATAATGTTGCTGTCGTATCACCACGTGTAGATGTGGTCGTGGAGATTAGCAAACGAATTCAAGACGCGTTTATAGGAGAAAATATAGATGTCTTACATCAGCAGTCGCAGCAACAATTTAATGGTCATTTTGTTGTAAGTACTGTTCACCAGCTATACCGCTTCAAAAAACATTTTGATACGATTTTTGTTGATGAAGTAGATGCGTTTCCATTAGCAATGGACAATACTTTACAACAGGCATTAATTTCAGCCGCTAAAGAAAATCATGCAATGATTTATATGACGGCCACACCTCCAAAGCACCTTTTAGCAACAATTCCTCGAGAAAATATTATTAAGTTACCTGCACGATTTCATAAAAAGTCACTACCAGTTCCTAAATTCCATTATTTCAAATTAAAGGAAAGCAAAATTCAACATAGACTTTATAAATTACTAATGGAACAAATTTCTAATAAACGTTACACACTGGTCTTTTTTAATAATATAGAGATAATGATTAAAACTTTTTCGTCTTATAAGAATAAAATTTCAAGATTAACATACGTTCATAGTGAAGACGTTTTTCGTTTTGAAAAAGTAGAAAATTTACGAAATGGAAACTATGATGTCATTTTTACTACAACAATTTTAGAACGAGGATTCACGATGGCTAATTTAGATGTTATCGTCATTGATGCACATCAGTTTTCTAAAGAAGCATTAATTCAAATTGCTGGACGAGTTGGACGTAAATTAGAATGTCCAAATGGTAAAGTATTGTATTTTCATCAAGGTGTTAGTTTAAGTATGATGCTAGCAAGAAAAGAAATCTTGCAAATGAATCGATTAGCTTTAAAAAGAGGGTGGATTGATGAATAAGTGTCTAAATTGTGGTAGGAATATCAATGAAACTATTTCAATTTATAATTTATTTAAGAAGCCTTCTCAATTATGTGAATTTTGCGAGAATAAATGGAAACAGATGAAAATCAATAATAAAGAAAGACGATGTGTTAAATGTCTTAAATGTTTAAGCGATATGGAAGAAATGTGCTTAGATTGCGAATTTTTAGCAACACATTTTAAATTAATGGAACAATTGTATTGTGGATATAATTATGACGGGATAATGAAAGAGATTATTCATCAATTTAAATTTATGAAAGACTATTATTTATGTGAATTGTTGGCACATTTAATTGAAATACCTTCGACAACGTATGATTATATTGTACCAATACCTTCATCTGCATCAAATGATCAATATAGAACATATAATCCAGTTGAAGCGGTTTTAACAGCAAAGGGCATTCATTTTGATAAGATTTTAAAAATGGTTGACCGTCCAAAACAAGCTGGCTTATCTAAAAAAGAACGACTTTTAGAAGAGAATCCATTTATAGTTGATACTAGTTTAGATTTAAAAGGTAAAGAAATATTACTCATTGACGATATTTATACAACAGGATTAACAATTCATCGTGCTGGGTGTAAATTATATACTAAAAATATCAGAAAATTCAAAGTGTTTGCGTTTGCACGATAGCGTAAAAATGTTAAAATATAATAAAGAGTTACCAATAAAGAGGTTTAAGGAGAGATTACTATGATTAGATTTGAAATTCATGGAGATAACCTCACTATCACAGATGCTATTCGCAACTATATTGAGGAAAAAATTGGTAAGTTGGAACGTTATTTTAATGACGTACCAAATGCAGTCGCGCATGTAAAAGTTAAAACTTATTCAAATTCAGCAACTAAAATTGAAGTAACAATTCCATTGAAAAATGTAACGTTACGAGCTGAAGAGCGCAACGATGATTTATATGCAGGAATTGATTTAATTAATAATAAACTTGAAAGACAAGTTAGAAAATATAAAACACGTGTTAATCGTAAGAGCCGTGATCGTGGAGATCAAGAAGTGTTTGTTGCAGAGTTGCAAGAAATGCAAGAAACACCAGTTGACAATGAGACTTATGATGATAACGAAATCGAAATTATTCGTTCTAAAGAATTCAGCTTAAAACCAATGGATTCAGAAGAAGCTGTATTACAAATGAATCTTCTTGGTCATGATTTCTTTGTATTCACAGATAGAGAAACAGATGGAACAAGCATAGTTTATCGTCGTAAAGATGGTAAATATGGTTTAATTCAAACTAGCGAACAATAAATGATATTTTAAGCACTTGTGTTCTAGCACAAGTGCTTTTTTAAATTCAAAATGGTCAGTTAAATTATTTCAGTATTCACTTATGTAATTTGTTGAATGAAACATAGTGTCTATGCTAATGTAAATGGATGTATATATTTGAATGTTGAATTAATTATAGTATGTCAGTTTATTGAACAATCCACTTAAATAATCGTAAAATAACGATGCTATATTTTATGGGAAAGCATTAATGTGTATTGAGATTATATTTAATAGTGATAAACTTGTTATCAACAGAATGTGAATGAAGTTTGTCGTAAATATATTTATATTGATTCCTTAAATGAGTAAATAAGTATAATTTTATAACTATAAATGATAAGATATATTGTTGTAGGCCAAACAGTTTTTTAGCTAAAGGAGCGAACGAAATGGGATTTTTATCAAAAATTCTTGATGGCAATAATAAAGAAATTAAACAGTTAGGTAAACTTGCTGATAAAGTAATCGCTTTAGAAGAAAAAACGGCAATTTTAACTGATGAAGAAATTCGTAATAAAACGAAACAATTCCAAACAGAATTAGCTGACATAGAAAATGTCAAAAAACAGAATGACTATTTAGATAAAATTTTGCCAGAAGCATATGCACTAGTTAGAGAAGGTTCTAAACGTGTATTTAATATGACACCATATAAAGTTCAAATTATGGGTGGTATTGCGATTCATAAGGGTGATATCGCTGAAATGAGAACTGGTGAAGGTAAAACGTTAACAGCGACAATGCCAACATATTTAAACGCACTTGCTGGTAGAGGCGTTCACGTTATTACAGTCAATGAGTATTTATCAAGTGTTCAAAGTGAAGAAATGGCAGAATTATACAATTTCTTAGGTTTGACTGTAGGATTGAACTTAAATAGTAAGACAACTGAAGAGAAGCGTGATGCTTATGCTCAAGATATTACTTATAGTACTAACAACGAGTTAGGTTTTGACTATTTAAGAGATAATATGGTGAATTACTCTGAAGATAGAGTTATGCGTCCATTGCATTTTGCAATCATAGATGAGGTTGACTCGATTTTAATTGATGAAGCGCGTACACCATTAATTATTTCTGGAGAAGCTGAAAAGTCAACGTCACTTTATACACAAGCAAATGTATTTGCGAAAATGTTAAAGCAAGATGAAGATTATAAATATGATGAAAAAACAAAAGCTGTACATTTAACTGAACAAGGTGCAGATAAAGCGGAACGTATGTTTAAAGTTGAAAACTTATATGATGTACAAAATGTTGATGTTATTAGTCATATTAATACAGCTTTACGCGCACATGTGACATTACAACGTGATGTAGACTATATGGTAGTTGATGGGGAAGTATTGATTGTAGACCAATTTACAGGACGTACGATGCCTGGACGTCGTTTTTCAGAAGGGTTACACCAAGCTATTGAAGCTAAAGAAGGTGTACAAATACAAAATGAGTCTAAAACAATGGCTTCAATTACATTCCAAAACTATTTCAGAATGTACAATAAACTTGCTGGTATGACAGGTACAGCAAAAACTGAAGAAGAAGAGTTCAGAAATATTTACAATATGACAGTTACTCAAATTCCAACTAACAAGCCGGTACAACGTCGTGATAAATCAGATTTAATCTATATTAGCCAAAAAGGTAAATTTGATGCCGTAGTTGAAGATGTTGTTGAAAAACATAAAGCTGGACAGCCAGTATTATTAGGTACAGTTGCAGTTGAAACATCAGAATATATTTCTAACTTACTTAAAAAACGAGGTATTCGTCATGATGTGTTAAACGCGAAAAACCATGAACGAGAAGCCGAAATTGTTGCAGGAGCTGGACAAAAGGGTGCAGTTACAATTGCAACTAACATGGCTGGTCGTGGTACAGATATTAAATTAGGCGAAGGTGTTGAAGAACTAGGCGGCTTAGCAGTAATAGGTACAGAGCGTCATGAGTCTCGTCGTATCGATGATCAGCTTCGTGGTCGTTCTGGACGTCAAGGTGATAAAGGTGATAGTCGTTTCTATTTATCATTACAAGATGAATTGATGATTCGTTTTGGTTCTGAACGTTTACAAAAAATGATGAGTCGATTAGGCTTGGATGATTCAACACCAATTGAATCCAAAATGGTATCGAGAGCTGTTGAGTCAGCACAAAAACGTGTGGAAGGAAATAACTTTGATGCACGTAAACGTATATTAGAATATGATGAAGTGTTACGTAAACAACGTGAGATTATTTATAACGAACGAAACAGCATTATTGATGAAGAAGATAGTTCACAAGTTGTAGATGCAATGTTACGTTCAACGCTGCAACGTAGTATAAATTATTACATTAATACTGCTGATGATGAGCCAGAATATCAACCATTTATTGACTATATTAATGATATCTTCTTACAAGAAGGCGATATAACTGAGGATGATATCAAAGGTAAAGATGCTGAAGATATCTTTGAAGTTGTATGGGCTAAAATCGAAAAAGCATATCAAAGTCAAAAAGATATTTTAGAAGAGCAAATGAATGAATTTGAACGTATGATATTATTACGTTCTATCGATAGTCATTGGACTGATCATATCGATACAATGGATCAATTGCGTCAAGGCATTCACCTACGTTCATATGCTCAACAAAACCCATTGCGTGATTATCAAAATGAAGGTCATGAACTATTTGATATTATGATGCAAAATATTGAAGAAGATACTTGTAAGTACATTTTGAAATCTGTAGTACAAGTCGAGGATAATATTGAGCGTGAAAAAACGACTGAATTTGGTGAAGCTAAACATGTTTCAGCAGAAGATGGTAAAGAAAAAGTTAAAGCACAGCCAATCGTAAAAGGTGAACAAGTTGGTAGAAATGACGAATGCCCATGTGGCAGTGGTAAAAAATATAAAAATTGTCACGGTAAATAAATGATATTAATTACTCCTTCCATGAAAACACAATATTGTGTTTTGGAAGGAGTAATTTTTTGAAATTTAATAAAACATATGTAGATAGAAAACTTTTTAATCATGTATAAGTTATAATGATAGATTTATTGTAAATGGTCATTTAGCTATATTAAAATTGGTAAAAAGTATCTTACTCCAAATATGTCGATATAATTTAAATAGATTTAAATTCCTTATCAATGTTAAATTTTAACAAATCTATGTTAAAATTTAACATTATAAATTGTACGAGATTAGTACCATTATTTGAATAATAGCTAGGAGCGAAAACTATGGAATTATCAGAAATAAAACGTAATATTGATAAATATAATCAAGATTTAACGCAAATTAGGGGGTCTCTTTGACTTAGAGAACAAAGAAACCAATATTCAAGAATATGAAGAGATGATGTCTGAACCGAATTTTTGGGATAATCAAACGAAAGCTCAAGATATTATAGATAAAAACAATGCATTAAAATCAATTGTAAATGGTTATAAAAAGTTACAACAAGATGTAGATGACATGGAAGCAACTTGGGAGTTATTACAAGAAGAATTTGATGAAGAAATGAAAGTTGATTTAGAACAAGATGTAATTGATTTCAAAGCAAAAGTGGATGAATATGAATTACAATTACTATTAGATGGCCCACATGATGCTAATAATGCCATATTAGAATTACACCCAGGTGCGGGAGGCACGGAATCGCAAGACTGGGCAAATATGTTATTTAGAATGTATCAACGTTATTGTGAAAAGAAAGGTTTTAAAGTAGAAACTGTTGATTATTTACCTGGTGATGAAGCAGGAATTAAGAGTGTGACGCTGCTCATTAAAGGTCACAACGCTTATGGTTATTTAAAAGCTGAAAAAGGTGTACATCGACTTGTTAGAATTTCTCCATTTGATTCATCTGGTCGTCGCCATACATCATTTGCATCGTGTGATGTGATACCGGATTTTAATAATGATGAAATAGAAATTGAAATCAATCCGGATGATATTACTGTAGATACATTTAGAGCCTCTGGTGCAGGTGGACAGCATATTAATAAAACAGAGTCAGCTATTCGAATTACCCATCATCCATCTGGTATTGTAGTTAATAATCAAAATGAACGATCTCAAATTAAAAACCGTGAAGCGGCAATGAAAATGCTGAAGTCAAAATTATATCAATTAAAATTAGAAGAACAGGCGCGCGAAATGGCAGAAATTCGTGGTGAACAAAAAGAAATAGGATGGGGAAGTCAAATTAGATCGTATGTTTTCCATCCATATTCAATGGTAAAAGACCATCGTACAAACGAAGAAACTGGTAAAGTAGATGCTGTAATGGATGGAGAAATAGGTCCATTCATCGAATCATATTTGAGACAAACAATGTCACATGACTAAATAATCCGATAAGCCGAGACCATTTTGGTTTCGGTTTTTTGCGTATAAATGTTAAATCTTTATTTTAATGAGGGGCTCGATTAGAAGATAGGATTATGATTGAAATTGTAAATCTTTATTTTTCAATCAAGTAGATTCGCTTATTTTGTAGAATTGTTTTGTTTATAAAATGCATGTAGAGTACATTAAGTAATATTACTTGTAACCAAATTCGCCACTAAGACAAAAAGTGTGAAAGCGTTACCAAATCATTGTGATAAAAACATTTTACACTAAATCATTTCCTAGTTATGTTTTTATATTGTTAACCATTTGATTACATCGTCATAACAATAGCTTTTGATAAAATGTATTGTGCTATAGTATTTTCATACTTAAAATACTAACAGCAAAGGAATGACAACAAGATGAAGAAAACTCTTACGGTGACAGTTTCGTCAGTGTTAGCTTTTTTAGCTTTTAATAATGCAGCACATGCACAACAACAAGGCACAGTGGTTAAATCACCAATTAAGCATAATTATGTATCAAATGTTCAATCTCAAACACAATCTCAAACAACATATACAGTTGTGCCTGGGGATTCATTATATAAAATTGCATTAGAACATCATTTAACATTGAATCAATTATATTCATACAATCCTGGTGTGACGCCATTAATTTTCCCTGGTGATGTACTTTCATTAGTGCCTCAAAATAAAGCGCAACAAGTTAAGATTGTTAAAACACCAGTAAGTAAACCAAATCAAATAGCAAAGTCAACACAGCAACCTGCTAAGCAAATTTCAAAAAATGTAGCAACTAAGCAGACTGTTGCTAAAACAGTTAATGTAGCATATAAACCAGTTAAAGTACAAACGGTAGCTTCAACTAAACCAGTTGCACATTACTACAATAAATCTGTTGCAAACAGAGGTAACTTATACGCATATGGAAACTGTACGTATTATGCTTTTGATCGCCGTGCAGAATTAGGCAGAAGTATCGGTAGTCTATGGGGTAATGCAAATAATTGGAATTACGCAGCGAAAAGTGCAGGATTTAAAGTAGATAAAACACCAGAAGTTGGAGCTATTTTCCAAACTGCTGCTGGTCCATATGGTCATGTTGGCGTAGTTGAATCAGTAAATCCTAATGGAACAATCACGGTATCCGAAATGAATTACGCAGGATTTAATGTTAAGTCAACAAGAACAATTTTAAATCCAGGTAAATACAATTACATTCATTAATTAGTTATTTATTCATCCTCTTAACCTGTCTTGTAAAATGGGTTAAGAGGATTTTTTTGTTATAATATGAACGAAGGTAAACAATTAAGAAATTTAAATGATATTTAATTGAAGGATATGTAAAAAGAAAGTATAATTTATGATTAAATAATAGGGAGGTAATTGAAATGGGCGTACATCAATATTTTAAAAGATTATCAGACATGGAAAGACTTATAAGATTACCTGGAAAATTTAAATATTTTGAACATAACGTAGCAGCACACTCCTTTAAAGTAACTAAAATTGCTCAATACTTAGCAACTGTAGAAGAATATCATGGGCAAAAAATAAATTGGAAAAGTTTATATGAAAAAGCATTAAATCATGATTTTGCAGAAGTGTTTACTGGTGATATTAAAACGCCTGTGAAATACGCCAGCAGTGAATTGAAAAAACTATTTTCGCAAGTTGAAGAAGAAATGGTAGAAACATTTATAGAGGAAGAAATTCCGTTGCCATATAGAGAAGTTTACAAGCAACGATTGCAAGAAGGTAAAGATGATTCCATAGAAGGACAAATACTTTCAGTTGCGGATAAAATTGATTTATTATATGAAACATTCGGTGAGATTCAAAAACGTAATCCTGAAGAATTATTTTTTGAAATTTATGCAATGAGTTTAGAAACAATTATTCAATTCGATCATTTAGCTTCTGTACAAGATTTTATCGATAATATCATTCCAGAAATGTTAACTGAAAACTTCATCCCAAAAACAGAATTAAGAGAAACTACAATGAACATTTTAAACAAAAGAAAAGAGGAAAATGAATGATATGGTATATTAGCGCTGCATTCTTTCCATGTGTCTTAGTAGTGTTATTTAGTGTATTGACTAGAAGTAAATGGGTTGGTACAACACTAACGTTGATTTTAATAGGGGCTTCCATATATAAGGAATACTTTCATAACGAGTGGATTATCTTTATTGACGTAGTATCACTATTAGCTGGATATCTTATAATAGATCAGCTTGAATTTCATAAGCATCAAGATGGAGATCGCTAATTTTGACCTAAGGACAATGTCCAAACAAATTAATTGAAACAATAAGACGTTTGATATAAAGTGTATATACTCACAAAATATAACTAGATAAATGAATTGATTAAATGCAAGCATAGTTAGAACAACTATGTTTGTTTTTCTTTGTATTAAAATATTACGAACAAATGTTTGCTTTTTTAGCGATTATTTTGATAAAATATGAAATAAGAAAGAGCAAATTTGAACGGGATAAATAAATAACACATTAAATAGGAGGCGTATGTAACAATGGTTGAGCATTATCCTTTTAAAATACATTCTGAATTTGAGCCTCAAGGTGACCAACCACAAGCAATTAAAGAAATTGTTCAAGGTATTAAAGAAGGTAAGAGACATCAGACATTATTAGGTGCTACAGGTACTGGTAAAACTTTTACAATGAGTAACGTAATTAAAGAAGTTGGTAAACCGACTTTAATCATCGCACATAATAAAACATTAGCAGGTCAATTGTATAGTGAATTTAAAGAATTCTTCCCTGAAAATAGAGTAGAATACTTCGTGAGTTATTATGATTATTATCAACCTGAAGCATATGTTCCATCTACAGATACATTTATTGAAAAAGATGCATCCATTAATGATGAGATAGATCAATTACGTCACTCAGCTACAAGTGCATTGTTTGAGCGTGATGATGTAATAATTATTGCAAGTGTAAGTTGTATATATGGTTTAGGTAATCCAGAAGAATATAAAGATTTAGTAGTAAGTGTTCGTGTTGGTATGGAAATGGATAGAAGTGAGTTGCTTAGAAAACTTGTAGATGTTCAATATACACGTAATGATATTGATTTCCAACGTGGTACTTTTCGAGTTCGTGGAGATGTTGTAGAAATATTCCCAGCTTCAAAAGAAGAGTTATGTATTAGAGTTGAGTTTTTCGGAGATGAAATAGATCGCATAAGAGAAGTTAACTATTTAACAGGTGAAGTATTAAAAGAACGAGAACATTTCGCAATATTCCCAGCATCTCACTTCGTAACGCGTGAAGAAAAAATGAAAGTTGCAATAGAACGTATTGAAAAAGAATTAGAAGAACGATTAAAGGAATTGCGTGATGAGAATAAATTGTTAGAAGCCCAACGCTTAGAGCAAAGAACTAATTATGATTTAGAAATGATGAGAGAAATGGGATTTTGTTCAGGTATTGAAAATTATTCCGTACATTTAACATTACGTCCGCTAGGTTCAACACCATATACCTTATTAGATTATTTTGGTGATGACTGGTTAGTAATGATTGACGAATCACATGTGACATTACCGCAAGTTAGAGGTATGTATAATGGAGACAGAGCACGTAAACAAGTGCTTGTTGATCATGGTTTCAGATTACCAAGTGCTTTAGACAATAGACCACTTAAATTTGAAGAATTTGAAGAAAAGACGAAGCAGTTAGTATATGTTTCGGCAACACCAGGACCTTATGAAATAGAACATACAGATAAAATGGTTGAACAAATTATACGTCCAACTGGTTTACTAGATCCTAAGATTGAAGTTAGACCTACTGAAAATCAAATCGATGACTTACTAAGTGAAATACAAGCAAGAGTTGAAAGAAATGAACGAGTTTTAGTAACAACACTTACTAAAAAAATGAGTGAAGATTTAACAACGTATATGAAAGAAGCAGGTATTAAAGTTAACTACTTGCATTCTGAAATTAAAACATTAGAGCGAATTGAAATTATTAGAGATTTACGTATGGGTACGTATGATGTCATTGTAGGTATTAATTTATTGAGAGAGGGTATTGATATACCAGAGGTTTCTTTAGTTGTGATTTTAGATGCAGATAAAGAAGGCTTTTTACGTTCAAATAGGTCATTAATTCAAACAATCGGTAGAGCTGCGCGTAATGAAAGAGGCGAAGTCATAATGTATGCTGATAAAATGACAGATTCGATGAAGTACGCAATAGATGAAACACAACGTCGTCGTGATATTCAAATGAAGCATAATGAAAAACACGGCATTACGCCTAAAACCATCAATAAGAAGATTCATGATTTGATAAGTGCAACTGTTGACAACGATGAAAACAATGAAAAAGAACAAACTGTAATACCTAAGAAAATGACAAAAAAAGAACGACAAAAAACAATCGAAAATATAGAAAAAGAAATGAAACAAGCAGCGAAGGATTTAGATTTCGAGAGAGCTACAGAATTAAGAGATATGTTATTTGAATTAAAAGCAGAAGGGTGACAAGTAAATGAAAGAACCATCTATAGTAGTAAAAGGTGCTCGTGCGCATAACTTAAAAGACATTGATATTGAATTACCCAAAAATAAATTAATAGTAATGACTGGTTTGTCAGGGTCAGGTAAATCTTCTTTAGCATTTGATACAATCTATGCTGAAGGGCAACGTCGATACGTTGAATCATTAAGTGCCTATGCGCGTCAATTTTTAGGTCAAATGGATAAACCTGACGTTGATACGATTGAAGGATTATCGCCAGCAATTTCAATAGATCAAAAAACAACGAGTAAAAACCCAAGGTCTACTGTAGCTACGGTAACAGAAATATATGATTATATTCGTCTGTTATATGCACGTGTAGGTAAGCCATATTGTCCAAATCACAATATAGAAATTGAATCTCAAACGGTACAACAAATGGTTGATCGTATAATGGAGTTAGATACACGTACAAAGATTCAATTATTAGCACCTGTCATCTCTCATCGTAAAGGTAGTCATGAAAAGCTAATAGAAGATATTGGTAAAAAAGGTTATGTACGTCTAAGAATTGACGGAGATATTGTTGATGTAAATGAAGTGCCAGCATTAGATAAAAATAAAAATCACACAATTGAAGTTGTTGTCGATCGTTTAGTTGTAAAAGAGGGCATTGAAACACGACTAGCTGACTCTATTGAAACAGCACTTGAACTTGCTGAAGGTCAATTAACTGTTGATGTTATCGATGGTGAGGACTTAAAATTTTCTGAAAACCATGCTTGTCCGATTTGTGGCTTTTCAATAGGAGAATTAGAACCAAGAATGTTTAGTTTCAATAGTCCATTTGGTGCATGTCCAACCTGTGATGGTTTAGGTCAAAAGTTAACTGTTGATGTTGATTTAGTGGTACCAGACAAAGATAAAACATTAAATGAAGGTGCCATTGAACCATGGATACCTACTAGTTCTGATTTTTATCCAACCTTATTAAAACGTGTTTGTGAAGTATATAAAATTAATATGGATAAGCCATTTAAAAAGTTAACAGATCGACAACGTGATATTTTATTATATGGTTCAGGTGAAAAAGAAATTGAATTTACGTTTACTCAACGTCAAGGCGGTACTAGAAAAAGAACGATGGTATTTGAAGGAGTTGTTCCAAACATTAGTCGTCGATTCCATGAATCACCATCAGAATATACACGTGAAATGATGAGTAAATATATGACAGAATTACCATGTGAAACTTGTCACGGGCAACGATTAAGTCGAGAGGCTTTATCGGTGTATGTAGGTGGATTGAATATTGGAGAAGTTGTTGAATATTCAATTAGTCAAGCGTTAAACTATTATGAAAACATCAATTTATCAGAACAAGATCAAGCGATTGCTAATCAAATACTAAAAGAAATCATTTCTCGATTAACATTTTTAAATAATGTAGGACTGGAATATTTAACATTAAATAGAGCTTCTGGAACGTTATCGGGTGGTGAAGCACAACGTATTAGATTAGCAACACAAATTGGATCACGATTAACAGGTGTATTATATGTACTTGATGAGCCTTCAATTGGCCTTCATCAGAGAGATAATGATCGGTTAATAAATACTCTCAAAGAAATGAGAGATTTAGGAAATACTTTAATCGTAGTAGAACATGATGATGATACGATGAGGGCTGCAGATTATTTGGTTGATATTGGCCCTGGTGCTGGCGAGCATGGTGGTCAAATTGTTTCTAGTGGTACGCCACAGAAAGTAATGAAAGATAAAAAGTCTTTAACAGGTCAATATTTAAGTGGGAAAAAACGAATTGAAGTTCCAGAATACCGTAGACCTGCTTCAGACCGTAAAATTTCGATTCGAGGTGCAAGAAGCAATAATCTTAAAGATGTGGATGTGGACATTCCATTATCAATCATGACAGTAGTAACTGGTGTATCAGGATCCGGTAAAAGTTCTCTAGTAAATGAAGTATTATACAAATCATTAGCACAAAAAATTAATAAATCAAAAGTTAAACCGGGATTATACGACAACATTGAAGGTATTGATCAATTAGATAAAATTATCGATATTGACCAATCTCCAATCGGTAGAACGCCACGTTCAAATCCGGCAACTTATACAGGTGTATTTGATGATATACGTGATGTATTTGCGCAAACGAATGAAGCTAAAATTCGTGGTTATCAAAAAGGACGATTTAGTTTTAACGTAAAAGGTGGGCGTTGTGAAGCTTGTAAAGGCGATGGTATCATTAAGATTGAAATGCATTTTTTACCTGATGTTTATGTGCCATGTGAAGTATGTGATGGTAAACGATACAATCGTGAAACGTTAGAAGTAACATATAAAGGTAAAAATATTGCAGACATTTTGGAAATGACTGTAGAAGAAGCAACACAATTTTTTGAAAATATTCCTAAGATTAATCGTAAGCTTCAAACACTTGTGGATGTAGGGCTAGGCTATGTAACATTAGGTCAACAAGCTACAACATTATCTGGTGGTGAAGCACAACGTGTAAAACTTGCTTCAGAATTGCATAAACGCTCTACTGGGCGTTCAATCTACATTTTGGATGAACCAACAACTGGGTTACATGTTGATGACATTAGTAGGTTATTAAAGGTATTAAATCGATTAGTTGAAAATGGTGACACTGTAGTGATAATTGAGCATAATTTAGATGTGATTAAAACAGCTGATTATATTATCGATTTAGGACCAGAAGGTGGAAATGGTGGCGGTACGATTGTAGCAACAGGTACGCCGGAAGATATTGCACAAACAGAAGCATCATATACAGGTAAATATTTAAAAGAAGTACTTGAACGAGATAAACAATATACTGAAAATAAATAATAATAAAAGAAGTGAAAGTTGTCGTTAGGAGATCTTTCACTTCTTTTTATATAATGATATACGTATATCATTATATAAGATTGCTGAAAAGAAATATGTTGATATAGGGTCAAAATCAGACTAGCTAATTATAAATAAGTAATTAAATTGTTGTTAATATTTAAAATAACAGAAGACAATGTTTCCAATTTTTCAGTCTTTTTATTAAGCAATGTATTAAAGTATAAATGAATGGTATTAATAGTGACTTGCAAAACATTAATAATAATGAACAATTAATATTTAATTTAGCTTTTCAATGTAGATTGTTGTCATATTTTTGATATGATAATAGGAGATGTAAGAGAAGGGATAAATATAATTGAGGTGAACCCATGTTAACGACAGAAAAACTAGTTGAAACGTTAAAGTTAGATTTAATCGCTGGTGAAGAAGGTTTGTCAAAGCCAATTAAAAATGCAGATATATCAAGACCAGGCTTAGAAATGGCAGGCTATTTTTCACATTATGCTTCAGATAGAATACAATTATTAGGAACTACCGAATTATCATTTTATAATTTATTGCCGGATAAAGACCGAGCAGGACGTATGCGTAAACTTTGTAGACCGGAAACACCGGCAATTATTGTCACTCGTGGCTTGCAACCACCAGAAGAACTTGTAGAAGCTGCAAAAGAATTAAATACACCTCTTATAATTGCTAAAGATGCGACAACAAGTTTAATGAGTCGTTTAACTACGTTTTTAGAGCATGCATTAGCAAAAACAACCTCTTTACACGGCGTTTTAGTTGATGTATATGGTGTGGGTGTTTTAATTACTGGTGATTCTGGTATTGGTAAAAGTGAGACTGCATTAGAATTAGTGAAACGTGGTCACAGATTAGTTGCCGATGACAATGTAGAGATTCGTCAAATTAATAAAGATGAATTAATCGGAAAACCACCAAAGTTAATCGAACATTTATTAGAAATACGTGGATTAGGTATTATTAATGTTATGACTTTATTTGGTGCAGGTTCTATTTTAACCGAGAAGCGAATTAGATTAAATATTAATTTGGAAAACTGGAATAAACAAAAGTTATATGATCGCGTAGGATTGAATGAGGAAACATTAAGCATTCTAGACACTGAAATTACGAAGAAAACAATTCCAGTTAGACCTGGTAGAAACGTAGCAGTTATTATCGAAGTTGCAGCAATGAATTATCGATTAAATATTATGGGAATTAATACTGCAGAAGAATTTAGCGAACGTTTAAATGAAGAGATTATCAAGAACAGTCATAAGAGTGAGGAGTAGGTTGAATGAATGTTGTATTTAACTATATAGATCCTGTGGCGTTCAACTTAGGACCACTTAGTGTACGATGGTATGGCATTATTATTGCTATTGGTATATTACTTGGCTACTTTGTTGCACAAAGAGCGCTTGTTAAAGCAGGATTGCATAAAGATACATTAGTAGATATCATTTTTTACAGTGCTTTATTTGGATTTATTGCGGCACGAATATATTTTGTCATTTTCCAATGGCCATATTACGCGGAAAATCCTGGTGAGATTATTAAAATTTGGCATGGAGGTATAGCAATTCATGGTGGCTTAATCGGTGGCTTTATTGCTGGTGTCATTGTATGTAAAATTAAAAATTTAAATCCTTTCCAAATAGGTGATATTGTTGCACCGAGCATAATTTTAGCGCAAGGTATTGGACGCTGGGGTAATTTTATGAACCACGAGGCACATGGCGGTCCTGTATCACGTGCATTTTTAGAACAATTGCATTTGCCTAATTTTATAATTGAAAATATGTATATTAATGGTCAATATTATCATCCAACATTTTTATATGAATCGATTTGGGATGTGGCTGGATTTATCATTTTAGTTAATATTCGAAAACATTTAAAACTAGGTGAGACATTCTTTTTATATCTAACGTGGTATTCCATTGGAAGATTCTTTATAGAAGGTTTACGAACTGATAGTTTGATGTTAACTAGTAATATAAGAATTGCGCAAGTTGTATCGATCATTTTAATTTTAGTAAGTATTGGCTTAATTGTGTACCGAAGAATGAAATATAATCCGCCTGTTTATAGTAGTGTTGGGCCACTAACATGGCCAACAAAAAAAGTGAAGTAGTGATATTTTGAGAAAATTCTTGTCTAAAACGTATCATCATGTAAATCCTTTATGGCATATTTATCGGATTATTAAATTTCCGAAGGTGTTGAAAAATACAATCATCATAGAAATCGCAAAATTCATTCCTAGTATGTCGTTAAAAAAATATGTATATCAACGTTTTTTAAATATGAATATTGGTAAACAAACTTCAATAGCATATAAAGTAATGGTGGATATATTTTACCCAGAATTAATCACAATAGGCAGTAATAGCGTTATTGGATATAATGTCACGATATTAACGCATGAAGCCTTAGTTGATGAGTTTAGATACGGTCCTGTATGTATTGGATCAAATACTTTAATAGGTGCAAATTCAACAATTTTACCTGGAGTGAAGATTGGTAATCACGTTAAAATAGCAGCGGGTACAGTTGTATCAAAGGATGTACCAGATAATGTATTTGCATATGGCAACCCTATGTATATAAAAAATGATTAGGAGGTGACAATTGCATGGCGCAACGGAACAATAAAGTAATTTCGATGACCTTTGATGATGCTTTTTATCGAAAAATGGCTAGTCAAAAATTTAAACAAAGAGAATATAAACGAGCTGCTGAATATTTTGAAAAAGTGTTAGAATTGTCACCTGATGATCTGGAAATTCAAATTGATTATGCACAGTGTCTTGTGCAGCTTGGTGTTGCTAAAAAAGCAGAACATTTATTTTACGACAATATTATTTATAATAGGCATTTAGAAGATAGCTATTATGAATTGAGTCAGCTTAACATTGAACTTAATGAACCAAACAAGGCATTCTTGTTTGGTATTAATTATGTATTTGTTAGTGATGATCAGGAATATAGAGACGAATTAGAGCAAATGTTTGATGTGAAATATGAAAACGAGGAGCAAATTGAGCTAGAAGCCCAATTATTTGCAGTACAAATATTGTTTCAATACCTTTTTTCACAAGGTCGTTTGAAGGATGCCAAAAATTATGTTCTACATCAATCACAACAAGTTCAAGACCATCGTGTCGTACGTAATTTATTGGCAATGTGTTATTTATATCTTGGTGAATATGACACGGCAAAAGCACTATATGAAGCACTTTTAAATGAAGATAGTACTGATATTTATGCTTTATGTCATTACACATTGTTGCTTTATAATACTAAAGATAATGAACAATACCAAAAATATCTAAAGATATTAAATAAAGTTGCTCCAATGAATGATGATGAAAGTTTTAAATTAGGTATTGTATTAAGTTATTTAAAGCAGTATCGCGCATCGCAACAGTTACTGTATCCGTTATATAAAAAGGGTAAATTTTTATCTATACAAATGTTTAACGCGTTATCATACAATTATTATTATCTAGGTGATAAAGAAGAAAGTCGTTATTTTTGGGAAAGATTGACGCAAATCTCTAAAGTAGAAGTTGGACATGCACCTTGGGTAATTGAACATAGTAAAGAGGTATTTGAACATAAAATTTTGCCAATGCTAGTTAGTGATGACAGCCACTATCGTTTGTACGGGATTTTCTTATTAAACGAATTAAATGGTCGAGAAATTGTTATGACCGAAAGCATTTGGCAGGTACTGGAAAATCTCAATAACTATGAAAAATTATATTTGACATATTTAGTGCAAGGATTAACATTAAATAAATTAGATTTTATACATCGTGGTTTAATCTTACTTTATCGCAATGAGTTATTTACAAATAATAATGATTTGATGGTTGCATGGATTAATCAAGCTGAGCTGATTATTGCTGAAAAAGTAGATTTAACTGATGTTAAGCCATATATCGGTGCATTTCTATACTTATATTTTAAAAATGAACCGCAAAATATAACAAAAAAACAAATCACAACATGGCTAGATATAACACAATATAAACTGAATAAAATGATAGAATTTCTCTTGAGCATATAGATTTATGAAAAGTTAGATTTATTATATAATGCGCATAATGATTAATAATGAGGAGGCGTTGTTAAAATGACTGAAGTAGATTTTGACATAGCAATTATCGGTGCTGGTCCAGCTGGTATGACAGCAGCAGTGTACGCATCACGTGCAAATTTAAAAACAGTTATGATTGAAAGAGGTATTCCAGGTGGTCAAATGGCCAATACAGAAGAAGTGGAAAACTTCCCTGGCTTTGAAATGATTACAGGTCCAGATTTGTCTACCAAAATGTTTGAACATGCTAAAAAGTTCGGTGCTGTTTATCAATATGGCGACATTAAATCTGTAGAAGATAAAGGTGACTACAAAGTCATTAATTTTGGTAATAAAGAATTAACTGCTAAAGCAGTAATTATTGCTACAGGTGCAGAATACAAAAAAATCGGTGTACCAGGTGAACAAGAACTTGGAGGACGCGGTGTAAGTTATTGTGCAGTATGTGATGGTGCATTCTTTAAAAACAAACGCTTATTCGTTATTGGTGGTGGTGACTCAGCAGTTGAGGAAGGTACATTTCTTACTAAATTTGCTGATAAAGTTACAATTGTACACCGCCGTGATGAGTTACGAGCACAACGTATATTACAAGATAGAGCTTTCAAAAATGATAAGATAGATTTTATTTGGAGTCATACACTTAAATCAATTAATGAAAAAGATGGTAAAGTGGGATCAGTTACTTTAGTATCTACAAAAGATGGCTCAGAAGAAACACATGACGCAGATGGTGTATTCATTTATATTGGTATGAAACCATTAACAACACCATTCAAAGACTTAGGTATTACAAACGATGTAGGTTATATTGTTACAAAAGATGATATGACAACATCTGTACCAGGTATATTTGCAGCTGGAGATGTTCGTGATAAAGGGTTACGTCAAATTGTTACTGCTACTGGTGACGGAAGTATTGCAGCGCAAAGTGCAGCGGAATATATTGAACATTTAAATGATCAAGCTTAGAGATTTAATTTAAATGAAAAGTAATATTGTGTTTTAGTTACACAAGTATTTTAGATAATAGTGACGAAGATAGATATTGTTGCTTTATATGAAATAAATTAAACAACATCGAAAACTAGAACTTTGTACGTATTAAATATGCGTTTCAATAAGTTCTAGTTTTTTTCTATGTTATATTAAAGTTATAACTTAACATGTGGATAAGCTTAACATTCCACATCTTGTAAATGATGTATATTTTTTAAAATGAATCTATGTATAGTTAAAATAAAAACATATCTTTACTTAAATTTGTCATAGACAATTAAAATTAACATCAAGAAATACGTGTTGGCGGTGAATAATTATGGATAACAATGAAAAAGAAAAAAGTAAAAGTGAATTATTAGTTGTAACAGGTTTATCTGGTGCAGGGAAATCATTAGTTATACAAAGTTTAGAAGATATGGGGTATTTTTGTGTAGATAATTTACCTCCAGTGTTATTACCTAAATTTGTAGAATTGATGGAACAAGGTAATCCCTCATTAAGAAAAGTAGCAATTGCTATAGATTTAAGAGGTAAGGAATTGTTCAATTCACTTGTTGCAGTAGTAGATAAAATCAAAAGTGAAAGTGACGTTATTGTCGATGTCATGTTTTTAGAAGCGAATACTGAAAAATTAATTTCGAGATATAAAGAGACGCGTCGTGCACACCCATTGATGGAGCAAGGTAAACGATCATTAATCGATGCTATAAATGACGAAAGAGAACATTTATCACAAATTAGAAGTATTGCTAACTTTGTTATAGATACAACAAAATTGTCTCCTAAAGAATTAAAAGAACGAATTCGTAGATATTATGAAGATGAAGAATTTGAAACATTTACAATTAATGTTACGAGTTTTGGGTTTAAACATGGGATACAAATGGATGCAGATTTAGTATTTGACGTTAGATTTTTACCAAATCCTTATTATGTTGTTGATTTAAGACCATTAACAGGATTAGATGAAGACGTATATAATTATGTTATGAAATGGAAAGAAACAGATATTTTCTTTGAAAAATTAACTGATTTGTTAGATTTTATGATACCCGGGTATAAAAAAGAAGGGAAATCTCAGTTAGTAATTGCCATTGGTTGTACGGGTGGACAACACCGTTCAGTAGCATTAGCTGAACGACTTGGTAATTATCTAAATGAAGTATTCGAATATAATGTTTATGTGCATCACAGAGACGCACATATTGAAAGTGGCGAGAAAAAATGAGACAAATTAAAGTTGTACTTATAGGTGGTGGCACTGGCTTATCGGTCATGGCTAGGGGATTGAGGGAATTCCCGATTGATATTACAGCAATTGTAACGGTTGCTGATAATGGCGGAAGTACAGGTAAAATTAGGGACGAAATGGATATACCAGCACCAGGAGACATCAGAAATGTAATCGCAGCTTTAAGTGATTCTGAGTCCGTACTAAGCCAACTTTTCCAGTATCGTTTTGAAGAAAATCAAATTAGTGGGCATTCATTAGGTAATCTTTTAATTGCTGGTATGACAAATATTACGAATGATTTTGGTCATGCAATTAAAGCGTTAAGTAAAATTTTGAATATTAAAGGTAGAGTGATACCTTCAACAAATACAAGTGTACAATTAAATGCTGTCATGGAGGATGGCGAAATTGTATATGGTGAAACGAATATTCCAAAAAAACATAAAAAGATAGAACGTGTATTTTTAGAACCTAGTGACGTGCAACCTATGGAAGAAGCAATCGATGCTTTAAGAGAAGCGGATTTAATCGTTCTAGGACCAGGTTCATTATATACAAGTGTGATTTCTAACCTATGTGTCAATGGTATCTCAGATGCGTTAATTCATTCTGATGCACCTAAATTATATGTTTCAAATGTTATGACGCAACCAGGAGAAACTGATGGTTATAGTGTCAAAGACCATATCGATGCCATTCATAGACAAGCGGGACAATCATTTATTGATTATGTCATATGTAGTACGCAAACATTTAACAAACAAGTGTTAAAAAAATATGATGAAAAACATTCTAAACCAGTAGTAGTGGATACATTAGAACTTGAAAATCAAAACATTAATGTTAAAACTTCTTCAAATTTAGTTGAAATTTCAGATGATCATTTAGTTAGGCATAATACTAGAGTTTTATCGACAATGATTTATGACATAGCTTTAGAATTAATAAGTACAATTCCTTTCGTGCCACGTGATAAACGTAAATAATATTGAACACGTGCATATTATGATATGATAATAGGGCTGTGTTTATTAAATGAACAATGACGATGGTTTGAATAAGAATCATGTTATAAATTAGAAAGGAATGACTGTAAGATGAGCTTTGCATCAGAAATGAAAAATGAATTAACGAGAATAGACGTCGATGAAATGAATGCAAAAGCAGAGCTCAGTGCATTAATTCGAATGAATGGTGCGCTTAGTCTTTCAAATCAACAATTTGTCATTAACGTACAAACTGAAAATGCAACGACTGCAAGACGGATTTACTCTTTAATCAAACGAGTCTTCAATGTTGAAGTAGAAATTTTAGTTCGTAAAAAGATGAAACTTAAAAAGAATAATATTTATATTTGTCGTACAAAAATGAAAGCGAAAGAAATTCTTGATGAGTTAGGTATTTTAAAGAATGGCATTTTTACGCATGAAATTGATCAATCAATGATACAAGATGATGAAATGAGACGTAGCTATTTGCGTGGTGCTTTTTTAGCGGGGGGGTCAGTTAATAACCCTGAAACTTCATCATATCATTTGGAAATTTACTCTCAAAATGAAAGTCACGCTGAAGGTTTAACGAAACTTATGAATAGTTATGAACTCAATGCCAAACATTTAGAACGAAAAAAGGGAAGTATAACGTATTTAAAAGAAGCTGAAAAAATTTCGGATTTTCTTAGTTTAATTGGAGGCTATCAAGCTTTACTAAAATTTGAAGATGTACGTATTGTTAGAGATATGCGTAATTCTGTTAATCGACTTGTTAATTGCGAAACAGCAAATTTAAATAAAACGGTTAGTGCAGCTATGAAACAGGTTGAAAGTATTAAATTAATTGACAAAGAAATCGGTATTGAAAATTTACCAGATAGACTTAGAGAGATAGCTAGACTTAGAGTCGAACATCAAGAGATATCATTGAAAGAACTGGGAGAAATGGTTTCAACGGGGCCGATTTCAAAGTCAGGTGTGAATCATAGATTAAGAAAATTAAACGATTTAGCTGATAAAATTAGAAATGGCGATCAAATAGAATTATAAGTAAGTCAGGTGTTTTTGGTAGTAACTATCAAAAATGCCTTTTTTGATGTTTTTTACGGGTATAATGAACAATATATCGATTACCTATCAAATTGGACAGATGCGTTTATAGAAGATAAAGGAAAATAAATAATCAAGATTAGGTGACATCATATGTAATAGTTCGGTCATTAAAAATATCAATGTAATAATTATTTGAGTCCCTGAAAGGTTCCTATGACCTACAAAATCAAAATGCTACATAAAAAAGAATCCTGGCAATGCAGGATTCTTTGTATTGAAAAGTATTGTATTTTATTAAAATGCCTCCTTGAAGGGAATCGAACCCCTATCTTAAGAACCGGAATCTTACGTGTTATCCATTACACCACAAGGAGTAATTTAGTTAATCATATTTCTGTACTATAAGAAGTAAAATAAGTACAATCTAAAATAGATAATATCAGTTTACAAAGGAAAGACTAAAGCGTCAAACAATGTGTTAATTTAAAATCAAAGTGTTTGACCAAATTTGACTTAATATGTAAAATAATGAGTAACAGTTATTACAAGGAGGAAATATAGATGAATTTAATTCCTACAGTTATTGAAACAACAAATCGCGGTGAACGTGCATATGATATTTACTCACGTTTATTAAAAGACCGTATCATTATGTTAGGTTCACAAATTGATGACAACGTAGCAAATTCAATCGTATCACAGTTATTATTTTTACAAGCACAAGATTCAGAGAAAGATATTTATTTATACATTAATTCACCTGGTGGAAGTGTAACAGCTGGTTTTGCAATTTATGATACAATCCAACATATTAAACCAGATGTACAAACAATTTGTATTGGTATGGCTGCATCTATGGGTTCATTCTTATTAGCAGCTGGTGCTAAAGGTAAACGTTTTGCATTACCAAATGCTGAAGTAATGATTCACCAACCATTAGGTGGTGCACAAGGGCAAGCAACTGAAATCGAAATTGCTGCAAACCATATTTTAAAAACACGTGAAAAATTAAACCGCATTTTATCAGAACGTACTGGTCAAAGTATCGAAAAAATTCAAAAAGATACTGATCGTGATAACTTCTTAACTGCAGAAGAAGCTAAAGAATATGGCCTAATTGATGAAGTTATGGTGCCAGAAACAAAATAATTTATTATTAGAAGTAGGCTGAATGGCCTACTTTTTTATTTTTATCATTTTAAAAATTTAATTGATTGATCTTAATCTATTGTATGATTTTGAAATAACATGGGTAAAACATATAAGTATAGGTTCAATAAAGATGAACACATATTTTCACAATCTAAAAAAAGAAAAAGGATGATTCCATGAAAGGCATTGAATTATTAAATAATCCATTTTTAAACAAAGGAACAGCTTTTACAAATGAAGAAAGAAAACAATTAGGTTTAGAAGGTTTGCTTCCGGCTAATGTGCGTACATTAGAAGAACAAACTGAACAATGTTATGAACAATTTAAAGCAAAACAAACTGATTTTGAGAAACGATTGTTTTTAATGGCAATTTTCAATCGTAACCGCACATTGTTTTATAAATTAACATCAGAGCATTTAGTTGAATTTATGCCAATTATTTATGATCCTGTTATAGCACAATCAATTGAACAATATAATGAAAATTTCAGTAGACCTCAAGATGCAGCGTTTTTATCTGTAGATCGACCAAATAATATTGAACAAGAATTAAAGAACGTATCCAATGGTAGAGATATTCGTTTGATCGTTGTGACAGATGCAGAAGGTATTTTAGGTATTGGAGATTGGGGTGTAGATGGCGTAGACATTGCTATTGGAAAATTAATGGTCTATACTGCTGCTGCAGGAATTAATCCATCTCAAGTTTTACCAGTTTCTTTAGATGTCGGTACAAATAATGAACAATTGCTAAATGATGAACTTTATTTAGGTAATCGCCATAAACGTGTAGATGATGAAACGTATTACGATTTTGTAGAGAAGTTTGTAAGTGCGGTGCGCAAGGAATATCCTAATGCATTATTACATTGGGAAGATTTTGGAAGAGGTCATGCTAAAAATATTTTAGATAAATATGAGAATATGCTACCAACATTTAATGACGACATTCAAGGAACAGGAATTGTTGTATTAGCAGGTGTGTTAGGTGCATTAAACATTACTAAAGAAGACTATACGAAACAGAAATTTTTAGTATATGGTGGCGGCACAGCTGGTATGGGTATTACTAATATTTTAAAAAATGAAATGATTAAACAAGGAGCCACAGAAGTGGAGGCACATCAACGTTTCTATATTATGGATAAGCAAGGCTTATTGTTTGATGATATGAATGACTTAACTGACGCGCAAAAAGATTTTGCTAAAAATAGAGATGATTTTTCAAATTCAGTAGATTGGAAAGATTTACACGAAGTAGTCGAACAAATTGAACCGACAGTATTAATCGGTACATCAACACAAGCAGGGGCGTTTACAGAAGACGTAGTTAAAGCAATGCTGAAATACGAAGAACGTCCGATGATTTTTCCGTTATCTAATCCAACAAAACTAGCAGAAGCAAAGGCACAAGATTTGTTGAAATGGACAAACGGTAAAGCATTAATTGGAACAGGAATTCCTTATAAAGACATTGAATATAATGGAATAAGTTATAGCATTGGTCAAGCTAATAATGCATTAATGTATCCTGGTTTGGGATTAGGTCTTATTGCTTCTAAAGCGACAAAAGTAAATCAACGTATCCTTTCAGAAGCGAGTCATGCTCTTGGAGGAATGGTTAATCCAGAAGAACCTGGAGCTGCTGTATTACCTCCAGTTGAAAAAATACATCAATGTTCTCATGCTATCGCGAAAGCTGTTGCTCAAAGTGTCATTGATCAAGGGTTAAATGCAGAACCAATCAATGATATTGAAAGGGCTATTGAAGAAGTAATTTGGGAACCAAAATATCAGTCATATATTTAATGAGATAAGGCAAGTTAAACAGTATGAATGTTTATTGACCTTTTGTCGTTTATATAAATGATATATGACGCACTTTTTATAAATGTCATTAATCTTATTGATATTTTTACTACGCTGATATTAAAAAAGTCTAGGGGTTATTTAAAATAATCACCTAGACTTTATTTTTTACAGTATGAATTTGATGATAAGTTAATATATCTAGCTATTCATTAATTAAATTTTCAAGAGCATTTTTTAAATTCTTATATTTAAACTGGAAACCTAATGCTTGAATTTTATTTGGTAGGACTTTTTGAGTATCTAAAACAACTGTCGACATTTGACCGAGGATAAGTCGCATGGCAAGACTAGGCGCCCATGTTTCATGAGGTTTATGCATAGCTCTAGCCAATGTATAGCCAAATAAATTCTGACGTTCAGGAATAGGTGCAGTTAAGTTAAATGGTCCAGATGCAGAATCATTATTGATTAAAAATAAAATAGCTTCAATTAAATCATCAATATGAATCCATGAATACCATTGTCGACCGGAACCTAATTTACCACCAATATAGAATTCATATGGTAATTTCATTGTTTGTAGGGCACCACCGTCATTTGATAATATGATGCCGAAACGACCTATAACAACCCGTGTCCCTAATTGTTCAAATTGTTTTGCAAAACGTTCCCATTGATACACGATGTCGGATAAGAAATCAAAAGGTAAAGTTTTATAAACTTCTGTATAACTCGTAAATAAATCAGGTGGATAGTAACCAGTAGCACTAGCATTAAATAAAACCTTAGGTCCTTTGTTTCGTGATTTAAATAATTCGAATAGCGCTTGTGTAGATTGGATTCGGCTTAGCATTAATGTTTGTTTATATTCAGGCGTCCATCGTTTATTCAAAGTTGCTCCTGCCAAATTAATAACAACATCAATATTTTGAGGCACTTTATTTTCCCAACCAGACTTGGCCCAGTTTACGTATGATATTTTGGAATCATTAGAGATTTGATCGTGTCGAGTTAGAATTGTGATGTGTGAATGTGTTTCTTTAATTGCATCAACTATGTGAGAACCTACCATACCTGTTCCACCAGTAATTAAATATTGCTTCATTATCCTTCACCCCATGTAATTTTGAATTAAGTCACTATTTAAGAATTATTATTGTTGTTCAAAGGTTATACATTATTTAGACAATAATATGTCAATAACTTTTTTTGAATTGTATTTTAATAAAAATCATATAAGTTATAATAAAGGTGTACCTTCGATAACGAATAAACATCTCTTAAAAGTATGTGTAAAACGCTGCATGATACAAACGAAGGTAAAAATTTGACTCCCTTTAGTAGTGGACCCGTGCGAGTATCGTGCGGGTCATTTTTTTATACTATATATATTCCCATTATACATTAAGTTAAAGCAATTCATTTGATTTAAAATTTTAAAATTTAACAATATCAAATAAGTGAATACATTCTAATATTTAAAAACCATGTCTTAAGTATTGAAATACTCTCGTGGCGTTGAATAGTTTTGATCACCGATAAAGAATGATTGAATGTTTAATTTTAAAAAAAATAGGCAAAATATGTTTCATTCAGTTATTAAATGTTAAGATATATAAGACTACTATTTCTTTGTATAAGTGAATTCAATTTACAATTATGAAAATAGTAAAAAAGCATATTTTTTGATTTTGGCATAACGTAACGAAGTAAGGTAATGGTTTATATTATTTGGAACTTTATCAAAATAAATAGGCAAATTAATTGCAAACGTAGCAGTAAGTGAGTAATAATTTTTATATTTAAAATAGTTTGAAGTGAGGGAGAGTATGTCGAATCGTAATTACGACTACAATAATAGTGAAGATGGTAATAAGAAAAAAATGAGCACAACAGCAAAGGTAGTAAGTATCGTAACGGTATTGTTATTACTTGGAGGTCTAGTATTTGCTATTTTTGCATTTGTAGATCATTCAAATAAAGCAAAAGAACGTATGTTAAATGAGCAAAAGCAAGAACAAAAAGAAAAACGTCAAAAAGAAAATGCGGAAAAAGAGAAGAAGAAAAAAGAGCAAGAGGAAAGAGAACAAAATGAATTAGATTCACAAGCAAGTCAATATCAGCAAGTACCCCAACAAAATCAATATCAAAATGTGCAGCCTCAACAGCAAGCGCCAACGAAACAAACCCCAGCTAAGGAAGAAAAAGACGACGATAAAGAATCGAAAGATGATTCTAATGATGATAAAGATAAATCAACTCAAGATAAAACAGACGATAACAAAAATAAGACGGATGATAATAAGCAACAAGCACAACCAAAACCACAGCAACCAGCAACAAAGCCAAATAACAATAATCAATCAAATAATCAATCGAACCAGCAATCCAAGCCACAAGCGCCAACACAACAAAATAATCAATCATCTGCAAATAAGCAAAATAATGCTAATGACAAACAATAAGTTTGATAAAATAGCTTTGTAATTAACCAATATGATGGACATCTAATTAAATTTAGTTGTCTTGAATATTGGTTTTTATTTTTTGGATGAGAAAGAGAAACAAAAGGAATTGATAGATTCTTATTAGCAATAATTAGGTGATAAAAATTAATCCACCGCAATAGTTACATAAGTAGCACGATATTTAATGATTAATTGACGTATTTAAGGGTATACAATTTATTACGGTAGATAAAGTAAGGTATATTTTTACTTAGTATAGAATTTTATATTGCAAGCGCTTTATCAAATTATTTAGAAAATTTAAGTTTTATGCTTGCAATTTTCGAAATAGAATAGTACTATTGCAAGTGTAAAGAGGTTAATTTTTGTCCCAGGTGGGACTTAAAAAGGCAACCACTGGTTGTGATTGATCCTTATTTACATTAAAACTATAAGGAGGAGGTAGTAGTGAAAGACTTATTGCAAGTACAGCAAAAGCTTATACCAGATCTTATAGATAAAATGTATAAACGTTTTTCTATTCTTACTACTATCTCAAAAAATCAGCCTGTCGGACGTCGGAGTTTAAGCGAACATTTGGATATGACTGAGCGTGTGCTTCGATCTGAAACTGATATGCTTAAGAAACAAGATTTGATAAAAGTAAAGCCTACTGGTATGGAAATAACAGTAGAAGGTGAACAGCTTATTTCACAATTGAAAGGTTACTTTGATATTTATGCAGATGATAATCGTTTATCTGAAGGTATTAAAGAGAAATTTCAAATTAAAGAAGTACATGTTGTTCCTGGAGATGCTGATAACAACCAAGCTGTTAAAACAGAATTGGGTAGGCAAGCTGGACAATTACTTGAAAGCATATTACAAGAAGATGCAATTGTTGCAGTAACAGGTGGATCTACAATGGCTTGTGTAAGCGAAGCAATACATTTATTACCATATAATGTGTTCTTTGTTCCAGCTAGAGGTGGATTAGGTGAAAATGTTGTTTTTCAAGCAAACACCATTGCAGCAAGTATGGCACAACAAGCTGGAGGCTATTATACAACGATGTATGTACCTGACAATGTCAGTGAAACAACATATAACACGTTGTTATTAGAGCCATCAGTCATAAACACTCTAGACAAAATTAAACAAGCAAACGTTATTATACACGGCATTGGTGATGCGCTGAAGATGGCGCATCGACGACAATCACCTGAAAAGGTCATTGATCAACTTCAACATCATCAAGCTGTCGGAGAGGCATTTGGTTATTATTTTGATACACAAGGTCAAATAGTCCATAAAGTTAAGACAATCGGACTTCAATTAGAAGACCTTGAATCAAAAGACTTTATCTTTGCAGTTGCAGGAGGCAAATCGAAAGGCGAAGCAATTAAAGCTTACTTAACAATTGCTCCAAAGAACACAGTGTTAATCACTGATGAAGCAGCAGCAAAAATAATACTTGAATAAGAGATAAAAAGTTTAATACTTTTTAAATATCATTTTAAAGGAGGCCATTATAATGGCAGTAAAAGTAGCAATTAATGGTTTTGGTAGAATTGGTCGTTTAGCATTCAGAAGAATTCAAGAAGTAGAAGGTCTTGAAGTTGTAGCAGTAAACGACTTAACAGATGACGATATGTTAGCGCATTTATTAAAATATGACACTATGCAAGGTCGTTTCACAGGTGAAGTTGAGGTAGTTGATGGTGGTTTCCGCGTAAATGGTAAAGAAGTTAAATCATTCAGTGAACCAGATGCAAGCAAATTACCTTGGAAAGACTTAAACATCGATGTAGTATTAGAATGTACTGGTTTCTACACTGATAAAGATAAAGCCCAAGCTCATATCGAAGCAGGAGCTAAAAAAGTATTAATCTCAGCACCAGCTACTGGTGACTTAAAAACAATCGTATTCAACACTAACCACCAAGAGTTAGACGGTTCTGAAACAGTTGTTTCAGGTGCTTCATGTACTACAAACTCATTAGCACCAGTTGCTAAAGTATTAAACGATGACTTTGGTTTAGTTGAAGGTTTAATGACTACAATTCACGCTTACACAGGTGATCAAAATACACAAGACGCACCTCACAGAAAAGGTGACAAACGTCGTGCTCGTGCAGCTGCAGAAAACATCATCCCTAACTCTACAGGTGCTGCAAAAGCTATCGGTAAAGTAATTCCTGAAATCGATGGTAAATTAGATGGTGGTGCACAACGTGTTCCTGTAGCTACAGGTTCATTAACTGAATTAACAGTAGTATTAGAAAAACAAGACGTAACAGTTGACCAAGTTAACGAAGCAATGAAAAATGCTTCTAACGAATCATTCGGTTACACTGAAGACGAAATCGTTTCTTCAGACGTAGTTGGTATGACTTACGGTTCATTATTCGATGCTACACAAACTCGTGTAATGTCAGTAGGCGACCGTCAATTAGTTAAAGTTGCAGCTTGGTATGATAACGAAATGTCATATACTGCACAATTAGTTCGTACATTAGCATACTTAGCTGAACTTTCTAAATAATTTTAGTATAGTTTTTATTCAAATACGCTAGTGCTCAGAACTATTTGGCATTAAATAAAGCTTATGAGTAAGCGGGGAGCACAAACGCTTCTCCGCTTATTTTTATATAAAATTTCCTAATTACAAGGAGGAAACACCATGGCTAAAAAAATTGTTTCTGATTTAGATCTTAAAGGCAAAACAGTCTTAGTACGTGCTGACTTTAACGTACCTTTAAAAGACGGTGAAATTACTAATGATAACCGTATTGTTCAAGCTTTACCTACAATTGAATATATTATTGAACAAGGTGGTAAAGTCGTTCTATTTTCACATTTAGGTAAAGTGAAAGAAGAAAGTGATAAAGCTAAATTAACTTTACGTCCAGTAGCTGAAGATTTATCAAAAAAATTAGATAAAGAAGTTGTTTTTGTACCTGAAACTCGTGGTGAAAAACTTGAATCAGCTATTAAAGACCTTAAAGAAGGCGATGTATTATTAGTTGAAAATACACGTTATGAAGATTTAGATGGCAAAAAAGAATCTAAAAATGATCCAGAGCTAGGTAAGTACTGGGCTTCTTTAGGTGACGTTTTTGTAAATGATGCATTTGGTACTGCACATCGTGAGCATGCATCTAACGTAGGTATATCTACACACCTAGAAACTGCAGCTGGTTTCTTAATGGATAAAGAAATTAAATTTATCGGTGGTGTAGTAAACGATCCACAAAAACCTGTTATTGCAATTTTAGGTGGAGCGAAAGTATCAGACAAAATTAATGTCATCAAAAACTTAGTTAACATCGCTGATAAAATTATTATTGGCGGCGGTATGGCTTATACTTTCCTAAAAGCACAAGGTAAAGAAATTGGTATTTCATTATTGGAAGAAGATAAAATCGACTTCGCTAAAGATTTATTAGAAAAACATGGTGATAAAATTGTATTACCAGTAGACACTAAAGTTGCTAAAGAATTTTCTAATGATGCAAAAATCACTGTAGTACCATCTGATTCAATTCCTGCAGATCAAGAAGGAATGGATATTGGACCAAATACAGTTAAATTATTTGCTGATGAATTAGAAGGCGCACATACAGTTGTATGGAATGGACCAATGGGTGTATTTGAGTTTAGTAACTTTGCTCAAGGTACAATCGGCGTATGTAAAGCAATTGCTAACCTTAAAGACGCGATTACAATCATCGGTGGTGGTGATTCAGCAGCAGCCGCGATTTCTTTAGGCTTTGAAAATGACTTTACTCATATTTCAACTGGTGGCGGTGCGTCATTAGAATACCTAGAAGGTAAAGAATTACCAGGTATTAAAGCAATTAACGATAAATAATAAAATGATAGTTACAAGGTGATGTGACATGTTTGTTTAACTTTGTTACGGGAAAACTGTCATAAGATGACAACATGTTTCATCACTTTTCTAAAAATATTTACAAAATAAGGAGTGTCTTTAATGAGAACACCAATAATAGCTGGTAACTGGAAAATGAACAAAACAGTAAAAGAAGCTAAAGACTTCGTTAATGCATTGCCAACATTACCAGATTCAAAAGAAGTAGAATCAGTAATTTGTGCACCAGCAATTCAATTAGATGCATTAACTACTGCAGTTAAAGAAGGAAAAGCACAAGGTTTAGAAATCGGTGCTCAAAATACGTATTTCGAAGATAATGGTGCATTTACAGGCGAAACATCACCTGTTGCATTAGCTGATTTAGGCGTGAAGTACGTTGTTATCGGACATTCTGAACGTCGTGAATTATTCCATGAAACTGATGAAGAAATCAACAAAAAAGCGCACGCGATTTTCAAACATGGTATGACTCCAATTATTTGTGTTGGTGAAACTGATGAAGAACGTGAAAGTGGCAAAGCTAACAATGTTGTAGGTGAACAAGTTAAGAAAGCTGTTGCAGGTTTATCTGAAGATCAACTTAAAGCAACTGTGATTGCTTATGAGCCAATCTGGGCAATAGGAACTGGTAAATCATCAACATCTGAAGATGCGAATGAAATGTGTGCATTTGTACGTCAAACAATTGCTGACCTATCAAGCAAAGAAGTATCAGAAGCTACACGTATTCAATATGGTGGTAGTGTAAAACCTAACAACATTAAAGAATATATGGCACAAACTGATATCGATGGTGCATTAGTAGGTGGCGCATCACTTAAAGTTGAAGATTTCGTACAATTGTTAGAAGGTGCAAAATAATCATGGCTAAGAAACCAACTGCGTTAATTATTTTAGATGGTTTTGCGAACCGCGAAAGCGAACATGGTAATGCGGTTAAGTTAGCAAATAAACCTAATTTTGATCGTTATTACAATAAATATCCAACAACGCAAATCGAAGCGAGTGGCTTAGATGTTGGACTACCTGAAGGACAAATGGGTAACTCTGAAGTAGGTCATATGAATATCGGTGCAGGACGTATCGTTTATCAAAGTTTAACTCGAATCAACAAATCAATTGAGGACGGGGACTTCTTTGAAAATGATGTCTTGAATAATGCGATTGCACATGTGAAATCACATGACTCTGCACTACACATTTTTGGCTTATTGTCTGATGGTGGTGTACACAGCCATTACAAACATTTGTTTGCTTTATTAGAACTTGCTAAAAAACAAGGTGTAGAAAAAGTTTATGTTCACGCATTTTTAGATGGTCGTGACGTAGACCAAAAATCAGCCTTAAAATATATCGAAGAGACTGAAGCTAAATTCAATGAATTAGGTATTGGTCAATTTGCATCTGTGTCTGGTCGTTATTACGCGATGGACCGTGACAAACGTTGGGAACGTGAAGAAAAAGCTTACAATGCAATTCGTAACTTTCAGGCGCCAAAATTTGCAACTGCAAAAGAAGGTGTAGAAGCAAGTTATAATGAAGGTTTAACAGACGAATTCGTAGTACCATTCATCGTTGAAAATCAAAATAACGGTGTTAATGATGGAGATGCAGTAATCTTCTATAATTTCCGTCCTGATAGAGCAGCTCAATTATCGGAAATATTTGCAAACAGAGCATTTGAAGGTTTTAAAGTTGAACAAGTTAAAGACTTATTCTATGCAACATTCACTAAGTATAATGACAATATCGATGCGGCTATCGTTTTCGAAAAAGTCGATTTAAATAATACAATTGGTGAAATTGCGCAAAATAATAATTTGACACAATTACGTATTGCTGAAACTGAAAAATATCCTCACGTAACATACTTTATGAGTGGTGGACGTAATGAGGAATTTGAAGGTGAACGCCGTCGTTTAATCGATTCACCTAAAGTTGCAACATATGATTTGAAACCAGAGATGAGTGCTTATGAAGTTAAAGATGCATTATTAGAAGAGTTAAACAAAGGTGACTTGGACTTAATTATTTTAAACTTTGCTAACCCAGATATGGTTGGTCATAGTGGTATGCTTGAACCTACTATCAAAGCGATTGAAGCGGTTGATGAATGTTTAGGTGAAGTAGTTGATAAGATTTTAGAAATGGATGGCTATGCAATTATTACTGCTGACCATGGTAACTCAGATCAAGTATTAACTGATGATGACCAACCTATGACTACGCATACGACTAATCCGGTACCAGTAATTGTAACAAAAGAAGGCGTTACATTACGTGAAACTGGACGTTTGGGTGACTTAGCACCAACATTACTTGATTTATTAAATGTCGAACAACCAGAAGATATGACTGGTGAATCATTAATTAAACACTAATGTTGTAAAAGATGTTAAGTAAACGCTTAATGACACTTATTTTTTGAAATTAATAGTAATATCATTTTGTTAAATGAAAGAATAAAGCTATAATAATTATAGAATATCTATTTAAAGGAGATTATAAACATGCCAATTATTACAGATGTTTACGCTCGCGAAGTCTTAGACTCTCGTGGTAACCCAACTGTTGAAGTAGAAGTATTAACTGAAAGTGGCGCATTTGGACGTGCCTTAGTACCATCAGGTGCTTCAACTGGTGAACATGAAGCCGTTGAATTACGTGACGGTGACAAATCACGTTACTTAGGTAAAGGTGTTACTAAAGCCGTTGAAAACGTTAATGAAATCATCGCACCAGAAATTATTGAAGGTGAATTCTCAGTATTAGATCAAGTATCTATCGATAAAATGATGATCGCATTAGACGGTACACCAAACAAAGGTAAATTAGGTGCTAACGCTATTTTAGGTGTTTCTATTGCAGTAGCACGTGCAGCAGCTGACTTATTAGGTCAACCACTTTACAAATATTTAGGTGGATTTAATGGTAAACAATTACCAGTACCAATGATGAATATCGTAAATGGTGGTTCTCACTCAGATGCACCAATCGCTTTCCAAGAATTCATGATTTTACCTGTTGGTGCTAAAACGTTTAAAGAATCATTACGTTGGGGTACTGAAATCTTCCACAACTTAAAATCAATTTTAAGCAAACGTGGTTTAGAAACTGCAGTAGGTGACGAAGGTGGTTTCGCTCCTAAATTCGAAGGTACTGAAGATGCAGTTGAAACAATTATCCAAGCTATTGAAGCAGCTGGTTACAAACCAGGTGAAGAAGTATTCTTAGGATTTGACTGTGCTTCATCAGAATTCTATGAAAATGGTGTATATGACTACAGCAAGTTCGAAGGCGAACACGGTGCAAAACGTACAGCTGCAGAACAAGTTGACTATTTAGAACAATTAGTAGACAAATATCCTATTATTACAATTGAAGACGGTATGGACGAAAACGACTGGGATGGTTGGAAACAACTTACAGAGCGTATCGGTGACCGTGTACAATTAGTAGGTGACGATTTATTCGTAACAAACACTGAAATTTTAGCTAAAGGCATTGAAAATGGAATTGGTAACTCAATCTTAATCAAAGTTAACCAAATCGGTACATTAACTGAAACATTTGATGCAATCGAAATGGCTCAAAAAGCTGGTTACACAGCAGTAGTTTCTCACCGTTCAGGTGAAACAGAAGATACAACAATTGCTGATATCGCTGTTGCAACAAACGCTGGTCAAATTAAAACTGGTTCATTATCACGTACTGACCGTATTGCTAAATACAATCAATTATTACGTATCGAAGATGAATTATTTGAAACTGCTAAATATGATGGTATCAAATCATTCTACAACTTAGATAAATAATATTCTTTATAAATAAATGCTGACATAATTTTAGTTGAGGATTATTATGACGGTATAAATTGAATAAAGATTTTGAGTTCACGCTTAAAAAAGTTCACGCTTAAATTTATAGCCTGCCACAGAGTTGAGACTGTGGCAGGTTTTTTAATTTGTAATCAAATAGCAGCCAATAGGGTCTTGATAAATCTAGAGATAGCCTATAACACATATTTAACTTGTATTATGAAACTGGTATAATTAAGTTTAGATGAAATAGGTGCAAAAGAGGACTTTAATCATTTTTAAAGGTTTTAATTAAACGACTGTCTTTTTAAAGACGATATTTATATAGATGAGGAGTAAACGGATGGCTGATATAACAAATAAAGAAATTAAAACAGGACGTTTCATAGCAGTAGCTTCAATTGTATTCTCGATACTATTAATCATTCATTATTTTGTATCACTAGATAATGCGACGGCTAAAGCATTGCTCAGTCTTACAAATCAAAATACATCAGACAAAGCTGTTGACTATATTTTAAATAGTTTTAGATTTACAGGTATTATGTACATATTGGCTTATTTAGCAGGCTTTATCACAATTTGGAATCGTCATACATACGTATGGTGGTTTATGTTTGCAGTGTATGTTTCAAATAGTTTATTCACAGTTATAAATTTATCAATTACAGTTCAGGCTATAAAAGCAGCACATGGTGCATATTTAACATTACCAATATTAATCGTTATTATTGGATCAATTGCACTTGCAATTTATATGCTTGTTGTTTCAATCAAGCGTAAAAGTACATTTAATCGCTAGAAAATTGATTTTAACAATAAAAATATGATATACTACTTGTCGTATATAAGGAACGGAGGACAATTTATGCATACATTTTTAATCGTATTATTAATCATTGATTGTATTGCATTAATAACTGTTGTACTACTCCAAGAAGGTAAAAGCAGTGGACTTTCAGGTGCCATCAGTGGTGGTGCTGAGCAGTTATTCGGTAAACAAAAACAACGTGGCGTCGATTTATTCTTAAATAGATTAACAATTATTTTATCAATATTATTTTTTGTACTTATGATTTGCATAAGTTATCTTGGTATGTAAGGTCCGGCGATGTAAATGTCGGGCTTTTTTATTTATAATTAAGAATGTAATAGTTTGACAATAAGCTATGAAAAATTTATAGCCTAGTTAAGTATGCAAAGGGAGCGTTAGATTTATGCAAATTAAATTACCAAAACCTTTCTTTTTTGAAGAAGGCAAACGTGCCGTGTTATTATTACATGGATTTACAGGCAATTCGTCTGATGTACGTCAATTAGGTCGATTTTTACAAAAAAAGGGGTATACTTCGTATGCACCACAATATGAAGGTCACGCAGCACCACCCGAGGAAATATTGAAATCAAGTCCTTTCGTTTGGTTTAAAGATGCGTTAGATGGTTATGATTATCTTGTTGAACAAGGTTATGATGAAATTGTTGTAGCTGGTCTATCATTAGGTGGGGATTTTGCTTTAAAATTAAGCTTAAATCGTGATGTAAAGGGTATTGTAACGATGTGTGCACCAATGGGTGGTAAAACTGAAGGTACCATTTATGAAGGCTTTTTAGAGTATGCACGTAATTTTAAAAAGTATGAAGGTAAAGATCAAGAGACTATTGATAATGAAATGAATCATTTTAAACCAACTGAAACTTTAAAAGAACTTAGTGAAGCATTAGATACGATTAAAGGTCAAGTTGATGAAGTGTTGGATCCTATTTTAGTGATTCAAGCAGAAAACGACAAAATGATTGATCCACAATCCGCAAATTATATATATGACCATGTAGATTCGGATGATAAAACTATCAAGTGGTATAGTGAATCTGGACATGTTATTACAATTGATAAAGAGAAAGAACAAGTATTTGAAGATATTTATCAATTTTTAGAGTCATTAGATTGGTCAGAATAAAAAGAGATTTTAAAATTAGAAAGGAGGGGCATAATGAATTTAAAGCAATCTATAGAAGAAATTATTAATAAACCTGAATATGAACCAATGTCGGTATCAGATTTTCAAGATGCATTAGGTTTAAGCAGTGCCGACTCATTTAGAGATTTAATTAAGGTGCTCGTAGAATTAGAACAATCAGGATTAATTGAACGTACAAAAACAGATAGATACCAAAAAAAGCATAGTTCAAAAGGTCATTCAAAATTGATAAAGGGAACGTTAAGTCAAAATAAAAAAGGCTTTGCATTCTTAAGACCTGAAGATGAGGATATGGAAGATATCTTTATTCCCCCAACAAAAATTAATCGTGCCTTAGATGGAGATACTGTAATTGTAGAAATACATCAATCTAAAGGTGAGCATAAAGGTAAAATTGAAGGGGAAGTCAAATCAATTGAAAAGCATTCGGTGACACAAGTTGTTGGTACGTATAGTGAAGCTAGACATTTCGGCTTTGTGATTCCAGATGACAAACGTATTATGCAAGATATTTTTATTCCTAAAGGACAAAGTTTAGGAGCAGTCGATGGACATAAGGTGCTTGTTCAAATTACTAAGTATGCTGATGGTTCAGATAATCCAGAAGGGCATATTTCAGCAATTTTAGGACATAAAAATGATCCAGGCGTAGATATTTTATCTATCATTTATCAACACGGTATTGAAATTGAGTTTCCTGATGATGTATTACAAGAAGCTGAAGCAGTACCAGATCATATAGAAAATAGCGAAATTGAAGGGCGTCATGACTTACGTGATGAATTGACAATCACTATTGATGGTGCGGATGCTAAAGACTTAGATGATGCAATTAGTGTTAAAAAGTTGCCAAATGGTCATACGCAGTTGACAGTAAGTATTGCTGATGTCAGCTATTATGTAACTGAAGATTCAGCTTTAGATAAAGAAGCATATGATAGAGCGACAAGTGTATATCTTGTTGACCGTGTAATTCCGATGATTCCACATCGATTAAGTAATGGTATTTGTTCATTGAATCCTCATGTCGATCGTTTAACGTTAAGCTGTCGCATGGAAATCGATGATAGTGGTCGCGTTGTAAAACATGAAATCTTTGATAGTGTCATTCATTCTGATTATCGAATGACATATGATGCGGTAAATCAGATTATTACTGAAAAGGATCCTAACATTCGTGAAAAGTATAAAGAAATTACGCCTATGTTAGATTTAGCGCAAGATTTATCTAATCGTTTGATTCAAATGAGAAAACGACGTGGTGAAATCGATTTTGATATTAGTGAAGCAAAAGTATTAGTTAACGAAGATGGTATACCTACAGATGTTCAATTAAGACAACGTGGTGAAGGCGAACGTTTGATTGAATCATTTATGCTAATTGCAAATGAAACAGTTGCTGAACATTTTAGTAAGCTAGACGTACCATTTATATACCGTGTCCATGAGCAACCTAAATCAGATCGCTTAAGACAATTCTTTGATTTTATTACTAACTTTGGCATTATGATTAAAGGAACAGGCGAAGATATTCATCCTACAACACTTCAAAAGGTTCAAGAAGAAGTAGAAGGTCGCCCAGAACAGATGGTTATTTCAACAATGATGTTACGTTCAATGCAGCAAGCGCATTATGATGATGTCAATTTAGGTCATTTCGGCTTATCAGCTGAATATTATACGCATTTTACATCACCAATTAGACGTTATCCTGACTTGACGGTTCATCGATTGATCCGAAAGTATTTAATTGAGAAATCAATGGATAATAAAGAAGTGAAACGTTGGGAAGACAAATTGCCTGAGTTAGCTGAACATACTTCTAAACGTGAGCGTCGTGCTATTGAGGCAGAACGTGATACTGATGAATTGAAAAAAGCAGAATATATGATTCAACATATTGGCGATGAGTTTGAAGGTATAGTCAGCTCAGTTGCAAACTTTGGTATGTTCATTGAATTGCCTAACACAATTGAAGGAATGGTTCATATTGCAAATATGACCGATGATTATTATCGTTTTGAAGACCGTCAAATGGCTTTAATTGGAGAACGTCACGCGAAAGTATTTAGAATTGGTGACACTGTTAAGGTTAAAGTGACACATGTTGATGTAGATGAACGTTTAATTGATTTTCAAATCGTTGGAATGCCATTACCTAAAAATGACCGCTCACAGCGACCAGCAAGAGGTAAAACGATTCAAGCTAAAACGCGTGGAAAATCTTTAGATAAATCGAAATCTGATGATAAGGGTCGTAAGAAAAAAGGTAAGCAACGTAAAGGTAAAAATCAACGAAATAATGATAAATCAGGTAATAGTAAGCATAAGCCATTTTATAAAGATAAAAGTGTAAAAAAGAAAGCACGTCGTAAGAAAAAATAAGCAACAATGAGGTGAGTATGAATGGCTAAGAAGAAATCACCAGGTACATTAGCGGAAAATCGTAAAGCAAGACATGATTATAATATTGAAGATACGATTGAAGCGGGAATTGTATTAAAAGGAACAGAAATAAAATCTATTCGCCGAGGTAGCGCTAACCTTAAAGATAGTTATGCGCAAGTTAAAAACGGTGAAATGTATTTGAATAATATGCATATAGCACCATACGAAGAAGGGAATCGTTTTAATCACGATCCTCTTCGTTCTCGAAAATTATTATTGCATAAACGTGAAATCATTAAATTGGGTGATCAAACACGTGAGATTGGTTATTCGATTGTGCCACTAAAGCTTTATTTGAAGCATGGACATTGTAAAGTATTACTTGGTGTTGCACGAGGTAAGAAAAAATATGATAAACGTCAAGCTTTGAAGGAGAAAGCAGTCAAACGAGATGTTGCGCGCGATATGAAAGCCCGTTATTAAGCGATTTGGTTGCTTAATCGGGCTATATTTGATATAGTTATATGTGCTTTTGTAAATTACAAATGCAAAACTTGTTTGATTTATTATTGAGGGGACGTTTATGGATTCGACAGGGGTCCCCCGAGCTCATTAAGCGTGTCGGAGGGTTGGCTTCGTCATCAACACACACAGTTTATAATAACTGGCAAATCAAACAATAATTTCGCAGTAGCTGCCTAATCGCACTCTGCATCGCCTAACAGCATTTCCTATGTGCTGTTAACGCGATTCAACCTTAATAGGATATGCTAAACACTGCCGTTTGAAGTCTGTTTAGAAGAAACTTAATCAAGCTAGCATCATGTTGGTTGTTTATCACTTTTCATGATGCGAAACCTATTGATAAACTACACACGTAGAAAGATGTGTATCAGGACCTTTGGACGCGGGTTCAAATCCCGCCGTCTCCATTTAGATAGCCTGCAGCCTTTGTGGTTGTGGGCTTTTTTATTATGAATTTTCAGGGGATAAAGCATTGCAGAAATTGTTGTGAATATTGATATAGCAGTGTTTGTATAGCTGTTTATTTTATGGAGGAAAAAGTAATAAGTGATTATGAATTAGTTTTTGAGATATAAGGGGACAGGGATGTGTGTCAAATAAGTGTCAAAAAAGTTGGATTCTGAGTTTTGCATTCAACATTTTTCATGAAGAAACTTCTTTATACGCAAAAAATTCTCCATGTTATATATGTCAATATAAAAATGTACATAAATGATTGTATAGGAATGTACAAAATTGATTGCTAAGTGATTTCCTTCTTAGATGAAAGATTTTTTAACCTATACGACTTATCTGTGATTTTAGCTACGCTTGAATGAATCGTCTACACATAATCGGACAAATTTTATGAGAATACATATTGTTAGTTTAAGAAAGTAGGCGATTTTATTTTGACAAAAGAAAGAAGAACATTTAGTTCAGAGTTTAAGTTACAAATTGTTAGATTATATGAAATGGTAAGTCTAGGAATGAAATTATACGCGAGTACGATTTAATACCTTTGGCGTTAGGGAAATGGATAATGCAACATCAAAACACGAGTACATTCAATCACCAAGATAATTTATCAGATGAAGAAAAAGAGCTGATTAAATTACGCAAAGAATTTCAACATTTAAAAATGGAGAACAATATTTTAAAGCAAGTAGCGCTAATCATGGGACAGAGCTGATGATCAATTAGACAAAACTGTAAAAGAGGTATCTAACGCTAATCCTAGCTAGCCATCCTGTGATTGTGGATGATATTCCGTTAGAGGATTGAAGAAGTGATATCAATGTTTAGTTACGAAATGTACATACAATTGAAATTTTCAGGATAATCGTAAATGTGAAACTGTTTTATGTTTTAAATATGATTTGAAGTGGCTAATAAAGACTGCCTGAATATGGGGGAGAATCTTGATGTCCAAAAGTGATTGAAAGAAAATTATTATATGATATGCTGAAAAGGGATGTTTTTTAAGGGATTGTTTAAGTTCTAATAAGGAGTTTTTACAATGTACAAATACTTAAGAAAAATTTCCGTTGCTACTATTGCGTCTTTTGTATTGGTGGGGCCTGTTTATTTTACGATAGAATCAGGCAAAGCTAATGCTGAAACTGCTAAAGCGGTTGATAAGGAAATGAAGCAAAGAGAAAAAATTGCAAATGCTTTGTTAGAAGAGATAGATAATAGTAAAGAAGATTTTAAAGACCCAAGTGTAACTGAAAAATTAAAAGGGCAAGTTAGAGATTATAAAAATGGTGTAGCAGAGAAAGGTAAAGCTACCATAACGGCAAAAGTTGGAGCTAAAGCTATACGAGCTACTGTAAATAAGGTTGGAGAGAAAGCTTGGGATAAATTAGTTGCTAAAATTGAAAATACTACTGGCACAAAGCTAGTTATGTTCCATTATCAAAGTATTAATAAGTTTTGCGATATTTTAACAGGTTTTGAGGGTGATTTAGCTGACGGTATAGCTACAGGATTGACAAATAATTTTGGTTTCAATAAACAATTTGCTTATATTGTAGCAAGAGCTTTCATTGCTATTGTATTATAGGTGTGTGTTTGTGATGAGTACCAATAAAAAAGTTTATTTGTTATTTTTAATAATAACTTTTATTATTTATATATCTTTACCTGTTATTCTTGGGAAAAATACGTTTGATGCTCGTTTGTTTGTTATTTTTCCCTTGCTCTTTTTTGGAGCATTTTTGTTTTCATCTAATAATAAAAAGAAGTGAAATAGTAACAAATTAATTATTGTTTGAAAAATGAGTTGAAATCTGTCAATCCACTTATTAGTCCATCTTCAAGTTAATTATATCGTTTCAAACGTCACTTTCGAGTGGCGTTTTTATCTGAGAAACGCACTGTGTTGCAGTGAGGGGTGAATTTGCGTAATATTATATATAAAATACATGAAAGAGACTAAGTTATATAATGAAAAAATAAATAGAATCATTATTACATTAAGCTGCTTAATAATATTAGGTTTTTGCATTTTTGTTGCTATGAAACACGAAATTGATTATAAAGATAAAATAATGTGGAAATGATAATTTAATAATGTACACTTTTGATTTTTTATGTATATATAGTTTTTTAAAATCTAGAGATAATTTTGTGAAATTACAATAATACAATTAAATTGAAATAGGTGAAAATATGAAAAATAAATTTAGTCAATTTTTGAAAAGCGAAAGATCATTTTCCATCTTTTTAAGTATCTCATTGGTTTTAATAATAACAGGTAGTATAGTTTTTAATTTGTGTAAAAATGGCGAAACATTGCTTGATGAAAGTGTTTTTTCATTGGCTGCATTTACTATGCTAATATATACTTCATATCTTCAAAATAAAGACTTAAAATTAACTAGAAAAGAACTGGAGATGACTAGAGAAGAATTAAAAGGAACAAAAGAAGTACAAGAAAAACAAAAGGACCAAATGATTAAAAGTAATGAAATGATGAAAGAAACAATTATACAATCTAGGTACTTTGAATTATTAAGAGTTAAAGAAGATACATATAAATTGGTTGAAGATGAAAAGGGATCTAATTTATCTTCGTATATTCGAAAATATAAATTAACGATAATAAATAAGTTGATAAGATCAACAAATGAAGACGTTATGAATGAAATATTAGAAGACTATATAATTAATAATTATATTGAAATGTCAGTAGATGATTATAAGGAAGGCAGGTTGAATATTTCAGAATACTATTTAAATTCAATTCTGAAAAAAAGAGAAAATGGAAGCGAATTAAATGAAATTTTAAAAACCGTATTTAATAATATTAAACCTAGTTGTAACTTGGAATTGAGTAGAAATCAGGAAAAATTATATAAAACACATAAAATAATTGTAGATTTAATAAAGTATATAGATGAGAAAAATAGACCTAAAGGATTTAATTCAAAAGTAAAAAGTATTAATAATTTAGATAAGTTGAAACCGGTGTTAGATATATTTAGTGATCCAGTAGTCAAAACTGATTATACTTTATATGAATTATATAATTTAATGTTACTAAAAGAAGAAAAACTATTTTATAAATGTGTGAATAATGAACTTTCTTATGAAGAGTTACTCAAATAGATTAGATATTATTTAGTAAGGGGAGTATAAAACAACAAAAAAGAGTAGGCGAGCTACTCTTTTTTATTATATTTAACAATTAAATTGGTGTGTCATTATGAGTGTAAGTAAGCTAATTTATAATAACAACAATGATTATAACGCTGAATGCGAGCATTCATAAATTTATACTTCATCTAAAGCACTGTGGTCGTCATCTTTTTCCTTTTCTTTTTCTTTCTCTTTCTCTCGTTCTTGTTCTTTTTTGTACTCTTCTTCAAATTCTTTTTCTTTCTTTTCTACTTCTTCTCTTGTTTCCGCTCTATGAGAAAAATCTTCGGTTTTAAGTTTACTAAATTTGAATGTTTTAGAATCAACGGTTTTGTCTTCTGAGTATTTATGGACATTTAAATTAATATTACCATCGCCTCTTAACTCATAAATAAACATGGCTTGTGCAGTTTTGCCTTTTTTAATTTGATCTTGGTTATGTTCTGTCCAATCTTTATATTTTTTATCACTTAAAAGATAACCATCTCTTAATTTATTTACTGTATTTTTATCATCTTGAGTGATATTAATATAGTCATGAGAAATCGAAGATGGATTATTATCTGAATCGTCTTTTTTAGCAGTTATTTCCATTTTAAAAGCGATATATTTCTTTTTCTCATCTTTTTCGTTAATGATAAATGGTTCTTTTATTTTAGCTTCAAATTTATCACTAACAATTGTATCGCCTTTAATTTTTATATCCATATTTTTTTTACTTTTAAATTCTTTAAGCTCTTCATTTAATTCTTCATTGTCACTTTCTTTCTTTTTGTGACTAGTGCTCTCTTTTTTTGCACTATCATGATGATGTCCACAAGCACCTAATATAAGTGTACTTGCTAATAATATCCCCATTACCTTTTTCATTTAACATGTCTCCTTTATTTCGCAAAGATTTATTTTAAAAACTCTAAATGACTTATCATTTTGAGTAATTAAACAAAATTAGTATTTGTGGGTTTCTAAGATGATATTAAATAATTTGTGTAATAATAATTCTATGTATTGTTGCAATAAATTAATACAACTATAATTACTAATATTATATATCTTTTATTGATAAAAATATATTACTATTTATAAAAAATGGTGAATTATCGAAAAATTTAATTGTAGAAGTTTGATTTATTGGAAATTTGCGCTTATTAAAATAAATTAATTTAACTTATTGCGTGGGTCTTAATATTTGATAAATAAAATGAGTAGTAATATGGATAATTTTTAATTTTAAAGATGTAAGGTATGATGGTAATTAATTTTTATTCTAAAAAGGATTATCAAACAAGCACTATTGCTATTTATGTTTATTTTTCAATCTCTTTCGTTGCATTATAGTACACCTAGGTGTACTATTTGAATGAGTCAGTACAATTATTTCGAAGGAGGTATTTATGGACAATATAAAATTTGAGCAATTTAATGAACTACATTTAGGGTTTATTGAATTAAGTAAAGTTATTAATGAAGTGATAGAAGAACAGAATATTGAAATTTCTAGAGAACAGATGGGTGTATTTAAATTACTCTTTGAAAATAAGCAGATGACAATGAAAGAAATTGCTGAAAGGCAAGGTGTTTTTAAAACTGCCATTTCTAAGCGAATAAAAAAGATGGAAGAAAAGGGCTTTGTAAAAAAAATAAGTTCAAAAGATAAAAGGGAAAAAGTAGTAGTGTTAACAGAATTTGGAATTTCATTTTATAAAAACAGGCAGCTACTGCTCTATAAAGGATTAGAGAAAAAACTCAAATTGTCTAATTCAGATACTGAGGTTTTAATTACACACATAAATGAAATTAAAAAAATTTTAGTAAAGGATGACAAGTAAATGAATGACAAAATAAAAGTACACGTATTACACACAGGTAAAGTGATTGTTGATGAGGCATTACCATTTGGTTATAAAAATAATCCTCCATTAGCTTGGACAGGTATGTTTAGATCGAAAAAGCATCAAGTTAAATTACCAGTTTCTGCATATTTGATTGAACATCCTAAAGGGTTAATATTAATTGATACAGGATGGCATACAGATAATCGAAAACACCAGCTTAAAAATTTGTTATTCCAATATCCAGTTAATAAAGCTGAACTACCTGAAGGACAAGCTATACATGAACAATTAATTAAACTATGTTATAAACCGAGTGATATAGATTATGTAGTAATGAGTCATATGCATTGTGACCATGCTGATGTTTTAAGATTAGTAAAGCATGCTAAGAAAATTATTCTAAGTGAGGAAGAACATACAGCTATTTTAAATGATAAATTACATTACTTGCCTCATGAATGGAAAGGTGTAAACCTTGAAACATTTAAATTTACTGACAGTGACATAGGACCGAAAAAGAAATCATTTGATTTATTTGGTGATGGCACGATTACAATGGTTTGGGTACCAGGGCACAGTAAAGGACTTTCTTCAACGATTATAAAAAACGAAAACAGTGACAAGTATCTTTTACTCGCTTCAGATGTAGGTTATGCCGCTAAATCATGGGAAGAAAATATTTTACCTGGGGTTTTAGTTGATAAAAATGAAGCTCAAAAGTCACTAAATTGGATTAAAATGATGGCAAATAATCCAAATTGTATAGAAGCAATCGCAAATCATAATGTAAATGTAAAGCCACATGTTGTTGAATTATAATAAATAAAGCATTACTGAAAATGATATATAGTATTTATTGAATGAGCTGACATAGCGGTGTATATAGTTAGTAAGACTTCTATGATGAAACCTAAGATTTAGATTATATTAAAGTAGAAAATATTATTGTGATTTTAACAACCAAAATGATTTTTGAAACAAAGTAATTAGGAATATATTTTAAGAAAATGGTAGGATAGTTTCTATAAAATAGAAAAAGTAGGAGGTATGTAAATGAAGATAAGAAAAATTAACAAACAGGATTTTTCTCAAGTAGATCAATTAATTAGGAAAGCTTTTGAAAATACTGAACATGGTTATGGAAATGAAGCAGAATTAGTAGATAAAATTCGACAAAGTGATGAATATGATCCGAATTTAGAATTGGTTGCAATTATAAATGACAAAGTAGTTGGCCATGGATTATTAAGTGATGTTTATCTTGATACAGAAGACAGTCGAGAAATCGGTTTAGTTTTAGCGCCAGTAGCAGTTGATATTAATTATCAAAACAAAGGTATTGGAAAACAATTAATAGCGTCATTAGAAGAGATAGCGATAATGAAAGGTTATGATTTTATAAGTGTATTAGGATGGCCAACATATTACTCAAATCTTGGATATAAACGTGCAAGTCTATTTAATATTTATCCGCCATTTGAAGGCGTTCCGGATGAAGCATTTTTAATTAAAGAACTGAAAATTAACGGGTTAGAAGGAAAGAATGGCATCATTCATTATTCATCGGCATTTGAATAATGTGAAATTGAATTGATAAAAAGGAACAATACAGCGTTGTATATTACGTACAATACAATGATGTGTTGTTGTTTTTATTTTTAAGAAGAAAATATATTCATAAATATTCAATCAGTCAATTTTAGCGTAATGAATAAAACATTTAATTGTAATTAAAGTAATAAACAAAATAATTGCTAATGTACAATTATGGTGTATAATTGCAATAATATAGATTAAATATATCTTAAATGGGTATACACCTAATATAAAATGAAATGTTAAAAGAGGGAATATAATGAATATGAAGAAAAAAGAAAAACACGCAATTCGGAAAAATTCACTTGGCGTGGCTTCAGTTCTTTTAGGAACACTAATAGGCTTTGGACTGCTCAGTAGTAAAGAAGCGGATGCAAGTGAAAATAGTGTAACACAATCAGACAGTTCGAGTAGCGAAGACAAAAGTAAAGAGTCAAGCAATGTAAATGCATCACCTCAAACGGACAACACAAATACAGCGACAAATGCAAACGATAGTGGATCAGAAGTAGCGCAAAGCACGGCGCAGCAGGAAACGACACAACAAACAAATACGGCAACGGCTACGGAAGTGACGCCTACAACAGCTGAACAAACAACTACGACAGTAAATGAAACTTCAGCTTCAAACGATGCACAATCGACTACAACAAATCAAAACACTACACCAGAAACAACACAATCTAATAGTACGACTGGAGAACAACCAACTAATAAAGAAGAATTAGTGAATCAACCAAGTAATACAACGGCTTCTAATGATACGAACGATGTATCATCTGTAAATTCACCTCAAAATTCTACAAATACAGATAATGTTTCATCAACGCAAGATACTTCAACTGAAACAACACCTTCAAACAACGAATCAACTATCCAGAACAAAGATGTAGTAAATAACGCAGTTAATACAAGTACGCCAAGAATGAGAGCATTTAGTTTAGCGGCAGTAGCAGCAGATGCAGCTAGTGGTAGCGATATTACAGATCAATTAACTGATGTAAAAGTAGCTATCAATTCAGGTGATACTGTTTATCCTCACCAAGCAGGATATGTTAATTTAAATTATGCATTTTCAGTGCCAAATTCTGCTGTTAAAGGTGACACATTCAAAATCACAGTACCTAAAGAGTTGAATTTAAATGGTGTAACATCAACTGCAAAAGTACCTCCAATTATGGCTGGAGATCAAGTGTTAGCAAATGGAGTTATTGATAGTGACGGTAATGTTATTTATACATTTACAGATTATGTTGACAATAAAGAAAATGTAACGGCAAGTATTAACATGCCTGCATATATAGATCCTGAAAATGTAACACATACAGGTAATGTAACATTAACAACAGGTATTGGTAGTAATACTGCTAGTAAGACAGTGTTAGTTGATTATGAGAAGTATGGTAAATTTTATAATTTATCGATTAAAGGTACGATTGACCAAATTGATAAAACTAATAATACGTATCGTCAAACAATTTATGTTAATCCGAGTGGTGATAATGTAATTGCCCCAGTGTTAACAGGTAACTTGAAGCCTAATACAAATAGTAACGCTTTAATTGATAAAAATAATACAGACATTAAAGTATACAAAGTAGATAATACTGCGGACTTATCTGAAAGCTATTACGTTAATCCTGATAATTTTGAAGATGTAACAAGTAGTGTAAATATTACGTTCCCTAATCCAAATCAATACAAAGTAGAGTTTAATACGCCTGACGATCAAATTACAACACCATATATTGTTGTTGTAAATGGACATATTGATCCTAATAGTACTGGAGATTTGGCATTACGTTCAACTTTATATGGCTATAATTCAAATTTTGTATGGCGCTCAATGTCTTGGGATAATGAAGTTGCATTTAATAATGGTTCAGGTTCAGGTGATGGAATTGATAAACCAGTTGTTCCAGAACAGCCGGATGAACCAGGTGAAATTGAACCAATTCCTGAAGACTCCGATTCAGATTCAACAAGTGATTCAGGGTCAGATAGTGGTTCAGGTTCTGATAGCACATCGGATTCAACAAGTGATTCAGGATCAGATAGTGGTTCAGATTCAACGAGCGATTCAGACTCAGCGAGCGATTCCGATTCAGCAAGTGATTCGGATTCAGCGAGCGATTCAGATTCAGCAAGTGATTCAGACTCAGCGAGCGATTCAGATTCAGCGAGCGATTCGGATTCAGCAAGCGATTCCGATTCAGCGAGCGATTCAGATTCAGCGAGCGATTCGGATTCAGACAGTGATTCAGATTCAGATAGCGATTCCGATTCAGATAGTGACTCTGACTCAGACAGTGACTCAGATTCAGATAGCGATTCCGATTCAGATAGTGATTCAGACTCAGATAGCGATTCCGATTCAGACAGTGACTCAGATTCAGATAGTGACTCGGACTCAGACAGTGACTCAGACTCAGACAGTGACTCAGATTCAGATAGCGATTCCGATTCAGACAGTGACTCAGACTCAGATAGCGATTCCGACTCAGATAGCGACTCAGACTCAGATAGCGATTCCGACTCAGATAGCGACTCAGACTCAGATAGCGATTCCGATTCAGACAGTGACTCAGACTCAGATAGCGATTCCGATTCAGACAGTGACTCAGATTCAGCAAGCGATTCCGACTCAGATAGCGATTCCGATTCAGATAGCGACTCAGATTCAGATAGCGATTCAGATAGCGACTCAGATTCAGACAGCGACTCCGATTCAGACAGTGACTCAGATTCAGATAGTGACTCTGACTCAGACAGTGATTCAGATTCAGACAGCGACTCAGATTCAGAAAGTGATTCAGGATCAGATAGCGACTCAGATTCAGGCAGTGACTCGGATTCAGACAGCGACTCCGACTCAGGTAGCGATTCGGATTCAGGAAGTGATTCGGATTCAGGAAGTGATTCAGGATCAGATAGCGACTCCGACTCAGATAGCGACTCAGACTCAGATAGTGATTCCGATTCAGGCAGTGATTCAGATTCAGGAAGTGATTCGGATTCAGGAAGTGATTCAGGATCAGATAGCGACTCAGATTCTGACAGCGACTCCGACTCAGGTAACGATTCCGATTCAGGTAGCGACTCAGACTCAGATAGTGATTCGGATTCAGGAAGTGATTCAGGATCAGATAGCGACTCAGATTCTGACAGCGACTCCGACTCAGGTAACGATTCCGATTCAGGTAGCGACTCAGACTCAGATAGTGATTCGGATTCAGATAGTGACTCAGATTCTAATAATGCATTTGATCCAGCAAAAGACACTGAATCAAAAGGTAATGTAGTTCCACCAAATACTTCTCAAAATGATGTCAATGCTACTGATAAAAAAGAAGATAAAAATAGTAAGGAACCATTACCAGATACTGGTTCAGATGATTCAACGAATACGTCATTAATTTGGGGATTCCTTGCATCATTAGGTTCATTACTACTTTTCAGAAGAAAAAAAGAAAATAAAGATAAGAAATAAGTAATGATTATATTAAATTAATATAAAGATTAACGAAGAAGCTACCTTTACAGGTGGCTTTTTTACTTGGATTTTGCAAAAATATTGTTCGAATATAATTAATAATTAATTCATCTATAGTTAATTATTTTAAAAAGGTTGATGTTATATAATTTGGCTTGGCGAAAAAATAGGGTAAAAGGTAGGTTGTTAATTAGGGAAAAATTAAGGAGAAAATACAGTTGAAGAAAAAATTGCTAGTTTTAACATTGGGAGCATTATGTGTATCACAAATTTGGGAACACAATCACGCGAGTGCAGTGGTTTCTGGGGAGAAGAATCCATATGAATCTGAGTCACTTACTTTAACGACTAATAAAAATAAGTCTAGATCAATAGAAGAATATAAGAAAAGTTTGGAAGATTTAATTTGGTCCTTTCCAAACTTAGATAATGAGAAATTTGATGAACCTGAATATAAAGAAATTATAAAAAAATATCAACAAAAATTTATGGCTGAAGATGAGGCTTTGAAAAAAATCTTTGAAGAAGAGAAAAATATTAACAATGGTAATCACCGAGACGGAAATTTAATTGGTTTAAGTCATGAAAGATATGAAAATATATTCAGTACTTTGAAAAAGCAAAATGAAGAGTTTTTGAAAGAAATTGAAGAAATAAAGAAAGATAAACCGGAATTGAAAGACTTTAGTGAAGAAGAACAATTAAAACATGACTTAGAATTAAATACTTTAGAGAATCAAATATTAATGTTAGGTAGAACATTCTATCAAAATTATAAAGATGATGTTGAAAATTTGTATAGCAAATTAGATTTAATCATGGGATATAAAGATGAAGAAAGAGCAAATAGAAAACCAGTTAATAAAAGGATGTTTGAAAATAAAAAAGAAGACTTAGAAATTACTATTGATGAGTTTTTTAGTAATATTGATAAAACAAGACCAAGTAATATTCCGGTTTTAGAAGATGAAAAGCAAGAAGAAAAAAATCGTAGAAATATATCTGAATTAAAAGCTAATATTGAAGCTGCTAAAAACGACGAGTCAAAAAGAAGTAAGAGAAGTAAAAGAAGTTTAGAATCTCAAAAATATAAAGCTACAACTCAAGAAGTAACTGCAGAACAAAAGGCTGCATATGAAAGAAAATCAGAGGAAAGAAAAGTAAGATTTTTAGATAAACAGAAAAGTAAAAATGAACCGGTTGTCTCGTTAGAATACGATTTTGAACATAAGCAACGTGTTAATAACGAAAACGACAAACAACTCATTGTTTCTAGTCCAATCAAAAGACCAACACCACCAACTACATATACTGAAACAACACAACAAGTTCCAATGCCTACAGTAGAGCGTCAAACTCAAGAACAAATTGTTTATAAAGCACCGAAACAATTGGCAGGATTAAATGGTGAAAGTCATGACTTTTCAACAACGCATCAATCTCCAACAACTTCAAATGACACGTATAGTAATGTTGTAGAATTTGATGAAACGTCTGCTTTACCTGGCAGAAAATCAGGTTCGTTGGTTGGTTTGAGTCAGATTGATTCATCTCATTTAACTGAGCGTGAAAAGCGTGTGATTAAGCGTGATCATGTTAGAGAAGCACAAAAATTAGTTGAAAACTATAAAGATACACATAGTTATAAAGACCGATTAAATGCACAACAAAAAGTGAATACTTTAAGTGAAGGTCATCAAAAACGTTTTAATAAACAAATAAATAAAGTTTATAATGGCAAATAATAAATACTTGGCTGCGAAGTAGTAAATCATTTTGCCGAAGAGTAACACATTTAAACTAGCAATAATATATCGAAGATAATCCATTTGAAAAATAATGTATATCTCATACATAGTCCACATTCACTATAGAGTGTGGGCTATTACTTTTTTCACTTTATATTACGAGAAAATTTATTATGCTTAACTATCAATATCATTAATTAATTTTAATATGAAAATCAATAAAAATGTTAAGACAACGTTTACGTCAAGTTAATTATTATACATAAAATTCTGGTATATAATTCTGTTAGTGAATTTAACAGGAAAATTTAATTGGTTAAAAATATTGAGTCTATATAAAGGAGAAATGACACATGAAAAAGAAATTATTAGTTTTAACTATGGGTACGCTATTTGCCACACAAATTATAAATTCAAATCACGCTAAAGCTTCAACAGAAAGTGTAGACAAAAACTTTGTTGTTCCTGGATCAGGTATTAATAAGATTTTGCCTGGATATAGTGAAAGAAATAAACATGTGAATGTACCAGAATTAAAAGCTAAAAGTTTAGCTGAAAATAAAAATTTTGTAGCTTCAGAAGATCAATTTAAAAAAATTACTACACCTTCAAATGCTAGTCGACTAGTAGACAAGAATTTTGTAGTGCCTGAATCAAAAATCGACAAAATTGTACCTTCATATAAAGACAAAGATAAACGCGTGAATGTACCAGCAACTATAACAGCACCTCAAAAAGTTGATAGTAATTTTGTTGTTAAAGGCCCAGAGGTAAATAGATTTATTACACAAAATATAGTAAACCAACGTTTTATCACGACGCAAACACACTTCAAAAAAGTTACTACTTCATACAAAACAACACGTGTTTATACGCCAATTACACATCATACAACTACTGTAAATAGACATTTTGTTGTTAAACCATCAGAAGCACCTAAATATACACATCCTTCAACTTCAATTACTTCAACAGTAAACCAACATTTTGTAGTACCTGGATCAAATGCTCATAAATTTGTAACACCAGGCCATGCAAGTATTAAAGTAAATCATTTTTGTGTTGTACCACCAAGCAATAGCATTAAAGTTATTCCGTCGCTGAGTCAAAGTTCACAGCGCGTACATGTGCCTAATTTCCACACATCAACATCATCAATTAACAATCATCACTCGGTAAATAAAACATATAGCTACAAATATTTTTATACTTATAAAATTGTCAAAAATTTAAACAGCTATTTTTCATTTTCAAAATCAAATGAGCGTAAAAATGTTAAACCAGCATTAAACATTAAAAATGTAAATTATCAATATGCTGTTCCAAGCACTAGCCCTACCCACAGTGTTCCCGAATTTAATGGGATATTACCAGCACCACGAGTATAACAATTGACTCTTAGTTTACGAGATATGATAAATACCTATTATTTAAAATATAGTCTGCAATCTATGTGGTTGTAGGCTGTATTTTTTAATTTGTTCACATCAATCAGTGGATAAGGTTATTATTACACATTAATAGACACTATGTTAACTAATCATAAAAAGAACTTTTTATAATTAAGATAAAAGTAAGACTCAAGATAATTGTTAATAGTTTGTTTATCACAAGTTAATTATTTTTCCTAAAATGTTGATATATAATTTTCGATGGCGAAGAAAACAGGGTAAATAAATCGGTTATAAAAATAGTGGAAATTAAGGGAGCAAAAAAAATGAAAAAGAAATTATTTATAATATCATTGGGTGTACTATGTGCGACACAATTAATGCATTCTAATAATGCGAAAGCGATGATAACTGAAAATGTAGAAACAAATTTTGTTGTTAAAGATCAAGATATTAACAGAACATTACAAACACAAACTGAAATAATAACTGAACAGCAAATTTTACTGAAAGAACATACACAAATAAATAAATTAAAATCACTTTCAAGTGATAACATTATTGAATATGATTTACATACTAATCAAACAGGAGGCAAATCAGGAATGTTCTATGGCTACAGTGAAATTGACTCATCACATTTTACTGATCGCGACAAACGTGTGATTAGACGTGAACATGTTAAAGAAGCACAAAGTTTAGTAGAAAACTATAAAGATACCCAAACTGCGCAAGACAGAGTTAAAGCTAAGCAAAAAGTGGATACATTAAGCAAACCACATCAAAAATATTTCAATAAACAAATTGATAAAGTTTATAATGGTTTGCAACGCTAAATCAAATTAAATTTAAAAGTTACATATCTCGTGTTTAATCGACATCATATAAATAATGACAATTCCATTGATAGATTATCAATTTTAATATAGATTTTGAGGCATTATAAATTTACATTGTCTCGCTAACTAAGTCTACAACGCTTATAGTTGTAGGCTTTTTAAATTGTTTAAAGATAAAAAACATTAATTTATGCACCTAAAATATACAAAAAATATATAAATATCTGTGTTTATATTCTTTAAATTATTAATTTTCTATTAAATAATTGTAAAAGTGTAGATAAAAATTTTATTAACGTTTAATATGAAAATTAACTAAAAAAGAAAGAGGTGTTAGTTATGACAGAATACTTTTTAAGTGCTGGCATATTTACGACAATTGTTTCATTAGTACTTGTAGTGATGGCTATAAGTAAATTTTCTAAAAAGCAAACAGCGAAAAGATTTTTATTTTTCTCTATTAGTTGCTTAGTGTTAACATTAGTTGTAGTTTCTAATTTTAATCAATCTGCAGGAGCATCCCAACTAACTGATGAAGAGGGAAATAGCAATGCAACTGAATACAGTAAATCAGCAACGACTAAATTACATAAAGAACCTGCGACATTAATTAAAGCGATCGATGGTGATACGGTTAAGTTAATGTATAAAGGAAAGCCAATGACATTTAGATTGTTATTAATTGATACGCCTGAAACGAAACATCCTAAAAAAGGCGTTGAAAAATATGGCCCAGAAGCAAGTGCATTTACGAAGAATATGGTAGAGAATGCTAAGAAAATAGAAGTGGAATTTGACAAAGGTCAAAAGACAGATAAATATGGACGTGGCTTAGCTTATATCTATGCTGATGGTAAGATGGTTAACCAAGCTTTAGTGCGTCAAGGTCTAGCAAAAGTTGCGTATGTTTATAAACCTAATAACACACATGAACAACTATTAAGAAAAAGTGAAGCACAAGCAAAAAAAGAACATTTAAATATTTGGAGTGAAGGTAACGCAGAATAAAGTTACTGACATTTAACATAAAGTGCCACTGCTGCTAGTGGCACTTTTATAATTTTTAGATCACGTTATGTTTTATTATCGAATCAGAATTAGAAAAATAAATTGTATCAAATTAAAGTGTATTTAATATCAGAATATAAAAATTTTAGATTTAATATTAAAATGGAATATTACTATATATTACAATATGTATTTTCACAGAAAATAAATTAATGCTTTACTTCTATATTTAGAAGTGTATAATGGTAGGTAAGTAATAAAGAGCGTGAAGAAAATTGTGAGTTATTTTTACAGAATATTCTCCTTTTCATTTATGAATTTGTTACAAATATTTAGTGCAAAAGCACGATGGAGGTATTCGATATGAATAACGGTACAGTTAAATGGTTTAATGCAGAAAAAGGTTTTGGTTTCATCGAAAGAGAAGATGGTAGCGACGTATTCGTACACTTCTCAGCAATCGCTGAAGATGGATACAAATCATTAGAAGAAGGCCAAAAAGTTGAATTCGACATCGTTGAAGGCGACCGTGGCGAGCAAGCTGCTAACGTAGTTAAAATGTAATTTTAACTAATTCAAACAGTCCTAATTAAAGGGCTGTTTTTTTTATACCATTTTTGAGAGAGTGGTTCTTTACAGTCCCATTCCAACTTAAAAATAGAAATATATGAGGAAAACTCATGCATAAGAAAAACTAATTTCTAAAAAAACATATTTCATTAGTGAAAAATTAACTGCATAATACCGCCAGAAGAATAGTCCACACAATAAATCAGCACTTGAATGAATTTATTTAACCAATAAATAACAGTATTTGCTATTTTTTTAGAAATTACTTGTAGTATTACTTAACAAACATAAGAAAATTTTAAATTCTGGATAAAAAAACGCCAATACAGATCTTTAATAATGACGAGAATTAAAGTCTGTATATGGCGATAACAAGAAGTAATGTTAAACACTCAAAGTGTTTAACAATAATAGGATACCACATCGGATTATATCTTACTACTTAATTAATAATTTAACTAATCAACTTTTTGTTAATTTTTTATTAAGAGTGATTAATTATTGAGAAAATTTAATGTTTTTAAAATCTCATAATAATTCAGTAATCTTATTTCTATTTAAAAAGCGAAACATTAAAATAATTAAATAAAAATATTGTGTTTATATTTATCTGTCGAATATATTCAACTCTAGAGATTTGATATCTACTGATATAACTAAGGTTTCATCATTATTATTTATTTGACCATTTGTTAAATCAATTTCCGCTAGTATTTTGAAGCTACCATTAGACAATGGTTTAACTATCGACAATTGCGCTTCGTTTTGTTGAATTAAAAATGGTTGGGTTGATTTGTTATTGATATGCCACTCATTCATTTTAGTAATTTCTCCTGTTCATTAGTGATTGTATATTGATTTTAACGAACGTATTAGTTATCAACCAAAACTTTGCTCAATTTCGATAAATGTTTTAGTTAATATTGATAGGTTGAAAATATTATCTTCTTCAATATCTCCATGCAGGTAGTCTTGTTCAATTAAAACTATGCAATTAGCATAAAAGTCTTTATAGTCCCTATCACAAAAATAATCTTCCCTTGTATTTTTAGCATCACCAAAATAGTTAGCCTTAGACTCTGTATCACCGTTATTTGAGCGCTCAATATATAATTTATAAAATTTAGCTATCGTATATTTTTGTTCTTTTGTAAGTTCATTCAAAATCTTGGGCCTCCTGAAATATCGTTTATATGTTATACCCAATTTATTGAAAAATACAAACTAAATTAACCATGTTCTGCAAATTGTTTTAATATGTTTTTACAAGTTTTAAGCGATATGGTTCTGTAAAATTATCTTTTATAGCGTACGGAGAAATTATTAATAATCCATGACTTTTAACAGATTTTTCACTAACGCCAAATTTATAACCTTGATAAATTATTTTCGTACAATACGTGAAGTTCTTGCTATTTAAATTTAATGTAACGAGATAGCGATGATTTGTATTTTCATAGTTTTTCTTAACCCAGTCAGCTGCTTTTTTACCAGCTCCAGGATAAGTACAGCGATAGACTTTCATCCAGTCGTTTTTACCGCTAGCATATATATATTTAAATGATTCAAAGGATTGTGTTGTAGGTTTATCACCTGGACCCTCAATCTGTAAAATGGTCTTATCATCAATGGCTATGCTACTATGACCAAAGAATCCCCACATAACAGGACCTTTAGTGATAATTATGTCACCAGGTTGTAATTTAAAATGATCATCTTTTATTTCTTTATATTTATTATCTGCAATAGTTGAAGGTGCATCAATAGGGGATATAACAATGAATAATAAGAGGAAAATAATTGTATGTTTTATAAATTTCACTTAAAAGCTCCTTGTTGAAAAAATGTATGTAATTAATCGAAACGAGCATGAGACATAAATCAATGCCCTAGGCTATACAATATAATATTCGCAGCAGTTGACCGAATGAAAATACACTTGCAACAAGCTTATTTCAATTACAGGGGCCCCAACATAGAGAAATTGGCCCCCAATTTCAACAGGCAATGCGAGTTGGGGTGGGGCCCCAACACAGAGAATTTCAAGAAGAAATTCTACAGGCAATGCGAGTTGGGGTGGCCCCAACACAGAAGCTGACGGAAAGTCAGCTTACAATAATGTGCGAGAAGGGAATACATAATAAATCATTAGTGTCTTTTTATCATTTCCTTTCCACTGCCTAAATATGTTTAATACATATATTAAAGTAAGATGCTATAAAAAGTCTATTAAGAATATAAAAACAGCCAAAGACATCAATAGTGAATGTCCTTGGCTGTTCATATTATACATTCATTTAAAGAATTCCAAATATTAATGTATAAATTAGCATTGCGAATCCAAAAATATAGAAAATAACAGCGAAGCTTAAATAAGATTCTTTTTTAGATTCTTTAGCAGTTTTTTTCATTAAGACAAATATAAATGTACCAGCAACGATAAAAATTAATGCTAGCCAAAATAAAATTGCAAAATGTAAAGTCATGTGAAACCCTCCTTATAAGTCGTAATCGTTAATTAATGAAATCATAAAAAATTGGATAAATATAATAAAGAACGAGCACGATGTTAATAAAAAATAATATTTCACTTAACCAGAATTTAGTAATCATTGCAATGGTAAACGATACAATGAGTATCGAACCGCAAATGATAATGCCAGGCAGGAGCCAACATAAATCATCTAAATCTTTGTTATATGTAATCATAATGTTAAAGATAGCAAATATGATTGTTATAACTAAATTTATAGCATTTAATTGAATGTTTTTCATGATTGACACCTACTAATATAAATATAGCTTCTTATTGAATATCATAACACTATTTTGCAAAAGGTAAATAAAAAGTAAAGTTATTTTTAAAATATTATTTGCTCAATTTTAAAGTTGGTTAATTGAGCGTACTTATTAAATAAAATAGGGAATAACCAATCATTTTAGGTTGAAAAAGCATTCAAATGCTAGGACTTTTGTATATTACGTTAAATTTTTCTAAAATTGAACAATAAAAAATGTGCAAAATGACTTTTGCACATTTACAAATATGAGTTTTCTGATAAGATTAATAACAACGCTTTAAAAAGCACGCAATAAATGAAGGGGGCAATTCTTATGACATTTTACAATTTCATTATGAGCTTTCAAAACGATAATACACCTTTTGGTATGTTAGCCAATTATGTTTATGAGGATAAAGCATTCCCACGCTTAGAAGAAAGTCATCAAGTCATTAGAACTTATGTTTTGTCTCACTACAAAGACCATCAATTAATTGAAATTACAAACAGAGCTATAAGCTTATATATGATAAATTAATTTGAATAATACCAATTATGATGAATTAGTGCATCCCAAATATCTTTTGTTTTAAAGTTTATTTCATCATTTCTTATCGAAAATGGTGTAATAATGTCTTTATCTAACCAAGTGTTGATAAGCTCATTTGGTACACCATCTAACAACATTTCACTTTTGCTAATTATAAAACATTCCCAGTCAAGTGAAACATTTTTTGGATTCACATAATTACATTGATTATGATTATCCATAAATACTCACTCCTTTAAGATTCTGTATTCTCCATTGCATTTTACCCATTATAATAATCTTTCAAACCAAAATCATAGTCACTTTTCAAAATATGTATATTAAAATCCTATGCTTTTCACTGTAAAAAAAGTTTAAATAATGGTTTAATATATTTGGTACTCATTTTAATAAAAAGATAATATATTTTGAGCTATCAATACTTTTTATTGAAGAGGTGTTATTGTTGGCTAAAACGTTATATTTAATGCGCCATGGTCAAACTTTGTTTAATTTTAAGGGACTAATACAAGGATTTGGAGATTCCCCATTAACAGAATTGGGGATTTTGCAAGCTGAAAAAGCACGTAGTTATTTTGAAAGCAAGGGGATAAACTTCGATTTATATGCATCATCAACACAAGAACGTGCAAGTGACACACTTGAAAATGTCGCTCCTAATCAATCATATCAACGATTAAAAGGGCTAAAAGAATGGCATTTTGGATTATTTGAAGGTGAGTCTGTATATCTATTTGATAATTTATACAAACCTGAGGATTTATTCGGAGATCGCATCGTTCCTTTTAAAGGTGAATCAAAGCAAGATGTTGAGGATCGTATAGTTAAAGCTTTGCATGAGCTGATGTCTCAAACAAAGGATAATGCATTGGTAGTGAGTCATGGAACAATTATTGGGGTGTTTCTAAGATATTGCCTAGATAAAAATGAGGCATTGAAACATAATATAGGTAATTGTAATATTTTAAAATTTAAATATGACAATGGAACTTTTAGCTTTGAAGAGTTGATTGATCCAAATTTATAATAAGTAAAGCGTTACACATAGACAAGTTCGAGTCTTTGATGTAACGCTTTTTAATGAGACTGAAATTTAAAATACTAGTTGCAGCAATTTTTGTAAAATGATGAGAGCCACAATTATAATGATGACACTTGAAATTTTGTTGATAATTAATAATAATTTACCAGTTTTGTCGATAGAACCGACGAATTTACCTAATATTGCAAGTAAAAAGAACCAAAGCCATGAAACACTTATACACGTGGTAGTAAATGCAATTTTTTCAATGCCATTGTAAAGAGCGGCGCTACTACCAATGACACCAATCGTATCTAATATCGCATGAGGATTTAGTAGTGATACGGACAAGGCAAAGCTAACTTGCTTCATTGGTGACATCGCTTTTACTTGGTTGTTCATAGAAGGTTTTTCGTTCCAAATTGTCCAAGCCATATACAGTAAAAATATTAAACCAATTACATAAATAATAGCTTGTAGAATGGGCATCGACATAATTATGATAGATACACCAATAACAGCAATACTAATTAATAAGCTATCAGACAGACCAGCTGTAAGTATTGCTGGTAATGCATATCTATATTTCGATTGGTTTGCACCTTGGTTAAATATAAACACATTTTGTGCTCCTAATGGCAAGATAAGTCCAATCGATAAGATAAAACCATGAAGAATTGCAGAAAGCATAAGAATAATCCCCTTTAAAGTATTGAAAATTCTGAAAATATATATAATCAAAGCATATCAAATAAAATAAAACTGCTCAATATAAGAGCAGTTTAGAATGGATTGGTTTTGTTTTTATGATTTGAATTTATTAGAAATGAAGAAATATATAAATATAAAACTGAATTACTTATTAATCAAATCATAAAAAAGCCAATGTTCATCAAAATAAGAATTGCCTATTTTAATTGCATTTTTTTCAAAACCGAGAATGTCGAATCCAAGAGCACTATAAAAAACTTTTGCACCTATATTGTTTGATACAATTGATGTAAGTACAGATTCAAAGTTATTCTGTCGTGCATAGCTAATGATGTAATTAATGAGCTCGCTATTAATCGATTTATCGTTATTGTTAACAAAGTTGTATTTAATTAATGATTTGTGCTCTTTTCCTACATATCGAATTTGTTCTAGCGTAGCCGTAGCAACGAGTGTGTTACGGTCATAACAGCCAAAGACGATACATGTCGGTAAAGTTTCATCTAAAATGTCATGTATTAAGGTGTCAGTCATAGTTTGACTATAATGTGAATCTTGAGTGAATTCTTCTTTGACTGTCGAAACGAGTCGTTTATACTCATTAAAATCATCATTTGTTAATGTTTTAATTTTCATTACTGACCTCCTTAATCATTATTAAGAAAGATTTTGTGCTAAAAAAATTTCTTAATTACATATTAAAATGTTTATTAAAATTTTGCAATCACTGATTTAAATGCACATTCTTGTAAATTGAGAATTAATTTAATTTAAATTCTGCTTAAGTCTTTGCTTAAAATGAATACTCCAGCGATTAGAATTTTCATCTTCGAAGTAATATAAAATTGGCAAAACCCATGCCACTATTGGAACCGGTACCATTATAAAACCATCAATAATGCTTTGTTTTTTATTAAAATTAATATGAATTTACTATGCTAATCTTAACGAAAAAACCAACCAAAAATTTCCGAAAAAATTTGGTTGGTAAATGTGAAAATTATGTGAAATATTACATTTGTATCTATTAAGTCTAAATTTATTAATCTACTATACTTACATTTAAATCTACATTTACATTTCCGTGAATAGCTTTTGAATATGGACAAAACTCATGTGCCATTTGTAAGTATTTTTTAGCTTCATCTTGAGATAATACATTTTTAACTGTAGCTTCTATTGCAACGCTTAATTTAGGACTTTCGGAATTGGAATCATCTTCTAATCTCACAGTTATTGTTACTTCTGGTTTTGCATCACGAATTTTGTGTTGTTTTAAAATTAGGTCAAACGCACCATTGAAACAAGATGCATATCCTGCAGCAAATAATTGTTCAGGATTTGTTGCTTTTCCATCTGCTTGTGCTGGTGGAATGATATCAATATCTAATGCATAATCATCTGTATAAACATGACCTTTACGACCACCGATATTGGTAGCTTTTGTTTCATATTGTATTGCCATCGCTATGACCTCCTAAAATAAATTACGTTTATGCTATACCCAAATTAATATTAGGTAATCTTCATTGATTTTAGTAACGTATTATTGAATGATGAAAAGTAGTTGTTTACAATGAAATATAATGAGCGACTGAAAAGAGGGATTTACCATGAAGGCAGTGGAAGTGGTTGCTACTATCGCACCGCAAATTCAAATTGATGAGAATTTACAAAAACAAATAAATAAACGCAGTGATGCAATTGACATTATTGAACTTCGGATTGACCAACTTGAAAATATTTCAGTTGATGACGTCTCAAAATTAGTTATAAAACTAAAAACATTACCAAAAATAAATAAAGTTTTAGTTACATATCGTACGACAAAACAAGGTGGAAGCGGCGAAATTACAAGCGAGTCATATATGAATTTATTGTCATCACTGGCTAATGTCAAAGAGATAGATATGGTTGATATTGAATGGGAAAAGGAAATTGAGATTGAACGTTTTCAGCAAGTCATTAAAAAGTTGCAAGGTCAGAATAAAGAAGTGATAATTTCACATCATAATTTTGATGAGACACCGACCTTAGATGAACTACAATTCATTTATTTTAAAATGCAAAAGTTTAATCCAGAGTATGTAAAGTTAGCAGTTATGCCACATAATAAAAACGACGTCTTAAATTTATTACAAGCTATGGTTACTTTTTCAGATACGATGAATTGTAAAGTAGTAGGCATATCTATGTCTAAACTCGGGTTAATAAGCAGAACATCTCAGGGAATCTTTGGTGGTGCGTTGACATATGGGTGCATAGGAGAGCCTCAAGCACCAGGTCAAGTTGATGTGGTTGATTTAAAAGAACAAGTATCATTCTATTTATAAGATGTAAGTCGTTTGCTTTTAAAGATAGGCTGCTTTATAATTGAGAAGTATTATCATTGTTCGTGGAGGAGCGATTTTATAATGGAATTACAACAAGCAATAGCTAATAGAAGAAGTGTGAAAAAGTTTAAAAGAGATATGCACATAGATGATGCATTGCTATACCAAGCAATCGAAAAGGCTGCTGATGCTCCAAATCACGGAATGAGGGAACCTTGGAGAGTTGTGCATGTTCCAAAGGATCGATTAGGGGAAATGAGTAAAGATATATCTAAATTTGCATTTCCCAATGAATTAGATAAACAACAATCTCATTACGAGGCAGTAACGAACCTTGGTGGCATGTTACTACTTATTTTAAAAACTGACCCAAGACAACGCCAAAATGATGAAAACTATTTTGCATTTGGTGCGTATACTCAAAATTTAATGTTATTACTTTATGAAGCGGGAATTGGTACATGTTGGAAATCACCATTATATATTTATGATCCGAAAGTAAGAAAAACATTAGGAATTAAAAAAGATGAGGTTTTAGCCGGATTCTTGTATTTAACAGATTTAGAAGACCATATGCCTAAAGCACCTCGTAAAAACAGAAATTTAATTACTTTATATTAATAAGGTAAGATATAGAAAAAGCTGAGACGCGGTAATGTGCGCCTAAATGTTAGAATTCATACTAATTAGGGCTTCATTACACAGTTGTCTCAGCTTTTTATTATTTTGTAAATACTGTCTGTATTCAGCAATATTACTACTTAAATGTTTCAGCTAAAAATGATTCCACTTGTTCAGGAGATTTTGCATTAGCTGAATGTAAATGTGCAATTTTATCACCATTTTTAAATACTAATAAACTAGGGATACCCATGACTTCGTTTTCAACTACTACATCTTCTAATTCATCGCGATTAACGGTATACCATTCGTAGTCATTATATTTTTCTACAATTGGATCAATCCACATATCCATTGCACGACAGTCAGGGCACCAGCCTGCCTCAAATTTAATAATCACTGGGTTATCACTGTTAATTACAGATTTGAATTCTTCATTACTTTTAATTGCTTGCATAGTTACAGCTCCTCTTGTTAGTTTGATAATTTTATTATAGCTAAACTTCTTGTTTATTAAAAAATTTTAGCCTCAAAATAAAAGCCTTTTGCCATGGAAAATGATATATTTATGTTAAATATATAAAGGAGGTAACAGTCGCATGATTAAATTTTATCAATATAAAAATTGTACAACTTGTAAAAAGGCAGCAAAGTTTTTAGCTGAATATGGCGTAAGTTATGAACCAATTGATATTGTTCAACATACACCTACAATAAATGAATTTAAAACAATTATTGCTGAAACAGGTGTTGAGATTAATAAATTATTTAACACACATGGTGCAAAATATCGTGAACTAGACTTAAAAAATAAATTACAAACGTTATCTGACGATGAAAAATTAGAATTGTTATCATCAGACGGTATGTTAGTAAAACGTCCATTAGCTATTTTAGGTGATAAAATTACGTTAGGATTTAAAGAAGATCAATATAAAGAGACTTGGTTAGCGTAATAATAATGTAATCGTTTACTAAATGTCTCGATATTTAGAAACATTACATGTAAAATGAAAGAAGCTATGCAATTGTTAATTTTTATAAATATAGTTGAATAGCATCTAGCCTTATGGCATCATTAATGTTGTAAAGAACAATTAGGAGGGGATTCTCTTGGCAGTACCAAATGAATTGAAATATTCAAAAGAGCATGAATGGGTTAAAGTTGAAGGAAACGTTGCAACAATCGGAATCACAGAATATGCGCAAGGCGAGTTAGGTGATATTGTATTTGTTGAATTACCTGAAACTGATGATGAAATTAATGAAGGGGATACGTTTGGTAGCGTAGAATCAGTTAAAACTGTATCAGAATTATATGCGCCAATCTCTGGTAAAGTAGTTGAAGTTAACGAAGAACTAGAAGATAGTCCCGAATTTGTGAATGAATCTCCATACGAAAAAGCATGGATGGTAAAAGTAGAAATTAGTGATGAAAGTCAGCTTGAAGCATTATTAACAGCTGAAAAATATGCAGAAATGATTGGTGAATAATCACTACGTAACTCCTTAATTTAATATTGAGGAGTTAATTTTTGGTCTGAGTTAGTAAATAATACGAAATAAATTTAATAGGTACTATGATTTGAAACAATGCTACATTTTATTATTAAAGAATGACGAAAATAATGTATTAAGCTATTTTATAAATATAAATTTGGGGAAATTAAAATGCTAAACATTCAAGACGTTAGTCATCTTTCTAAAAAAGAGCAAGAAGCATATAACCGTTTCGTAGAATCTGTAGAAAACGGTAATTTACCAGTATTACCATGTATTGAAATGAATCTAAAAGAGATGAAAGAAGAAACATTGAATCAGAGTAAGATTGGTGGAATGCCATTTTTAAAATCTTTTAAAGATATACCATTGGATGAAAATGAAGTGCCAATGATATTGTTAGCGCAGATTAATTTGAGTGAACTTCCAGAACAACAAAAATTATTTCCTGTAAAAGAAGGAATATTGCAGTTTTGGATTAGTTCAGAAGATCCGATGTATGGTATGTCGGAGAATTTAAAGGAAAATAATATCAACTCGAGACTTGTATATATCAAAGAGCCAATCACCGATTTATCATTGGAAGAAATTCAATCACATATGAAGTCAATAGATTCAAAAAATGAAGATATACCGTTTAGTGGGGCATTTTCTATAGAATTTAAGCTGACGAATCAAACAATTACATGTGCTGATTATAAGTTCGATGAGGACGTCCTTGAATTGTGGAATAAAGTCAATCCAGCCTTTAAGTTAGAATCAATGTTTGGTGATTATGATGAATTAATGGAACCTGTGTGCAACACATTTACTGCTAAAGAACCATTTAATCAGCTTGGTGGTTTTCCTTACTTTGATCAAAGAGATCCAAGAACGAATGATCAAGAACTGAAAATGTATGATAGAGTATTATTGCAAATTGACTCCACAAGAGATGGTAGTTCTTCGATTATGTGGGGTGACCTAGGTATTGCTAATATCTTAGTTAAGTCTACCGATCTTGAGGCTATGAAGTTTGATGATTACATGTATTCATGGGATTGCAGTTAACTCAGTCGTAAATAAAATGATTAACTTTAATAAGATGTAGTAATAAACCTTACTTGTTGAAAAGTGAGGTTTTTACTTATGCAAATTGTCCTTGAAAGCCAAAAGTGTTAATTTTGTAATCATTACATTAAGCTTGCTTAAATTTGTTATGATTTATGTTTTATTCAAGGTAATAATGTGAAATGATACAGTGACAGGTTTTTTATTGATTTTTAAAGGGTGATGATTATGGCTATTGTAAATAAGGTAATAATTGTTGAAGGAAAATCAGATAAAAAAAGAGTTCAACAAGTCATTGCAGAACCAGTAAATATTATTTGTACGCATGGCACGATGAGTATAGATAAAATTGATGATATGATAGAATCGCTTTATGGGAAACAAGTTTATGTGTTAGCAGATTCTGATGATGAGGGAGAACGCATAAGGAAATGGTTTAAACGCTATTTAAGCGAAAGTGAACATATATTTATAGATAAAACCTATTGTCAAGTTGCTAACTGTCCTAAAAAATATTTGGCGAATGTACTTACTAGACATGGTTTCAATTGTAAGAAAGAATCAACTCTCATACCTAATTTAAATACTGAAAGGTTAGTTTTAGCGAATGAATAATTCAATTGACATCACAGATGTAACGACGCATTATGAGGAAGAAAAACATTTAATCTTTGGTTATACACCAACATGTGGTACCTGTAAGGTTTCAGAAAGAATGTTAGATATTGCTAATGAAATACTAAAGTTACCACTAATTAAAATAGATTTAAACTTTCATCCTCAATTTTGTGAAGATATGCAAATTATGTCAGTGCCGATTTTATTATTAATGAATAAGGATAAAGAAGTAAAACGAATTTATGCATTTCAATCGGTGACTGATTTGTTAGAAAATTTAAAATAGTTATTGACGAAATTTTACTAAGGTGTTAGGATTAATACAAATTAAATAATGCGTATACTCTTATCGAGAGTGGTGGAGGGATGTGCCCTACGAAGCCCGGCAACCGTCTTATATAGAAATGGTGCCAATTCACATAAAGTTATGACTTTTGAAGATGAGAGAAACAATACTTCTATTGCTTTCTCAATTTTTCTATCGATTTTGAGAAAGCATTTTTTATTTTTATATAGCAACACAGGGAGGAATAAACGTGATTGAGTTAAAAGAAGTCGTCAAAGAATATCGGACTAAAAATAAACAAGTACTTGCTGTAGATCACGTTAATTTATCGATTAAATCGGGATCGATATATGGCGTCATTGGATTTTCTGGAGCAGGAAAAAGTACTTTGATACGTATGTTTAACCATTTAGAATCGCCTACATCAGGTGAAGTCATTATTGACGGAGATCACATTGGTCAATTATCTAAAAATGGACTTAGGAAAAAAAGACAAAAAGTGAGTATGATCTTCCAACATTTTAATTTATTGTGGTCAAGAACAGTACTTAAAAATATTATGTTTCCGCTTGAAATTGCTGGTGTACGTAGAAGGAAAGCGAAACGAAAAGCATTAGAACTTATTGAGCTAGTTGGTTTGAAAGGGAAAGAAAAAGCTTATCCTTCGGAGTTGTCTGGTGGACAAAAACAACGTGTAGGTATTGCACGCGCATTAGCTAATGATCCGACAGTTTTACTTTGTGATGAGGCAACAAGCGCACTTGATCCTCAAACGACAGATGAAATTTTAGATCTATTATTAAAAATTAGAGAACAACAAAACTTAACAATAGTCTTAATTACACATGAAATGCACGTTATTCGTCGTATTTGTGATGAAGTAGCTGTTATGGAAAATGGTAAAGTGATTGAACATGGACCGGTTACACATGTATTTGAAAATCCTCAACATGCAGTAACAAAGAGGTTTGTGAGAGAAGATTTAAATGATGATTTTGAAGCATCTCTAACAGATTTAGAACCCTTAGACAAAGACGCATATATTGTTAGATTAAATTTTGCAGGTTCAACAACTACGGAACCAATCGTTTCAAGCTTATCCAGCGCATTTAATATCAAAATCAATATTTTAGAAGCTAATATAAAAAATACAAAAGATGGAACAGTTGGCTTTTTAATTTTACAAATTCCGTTTATTACAAATGAAGATTTTGGAAAATTCGAAAAAGAGTTAATTGAGCGACAAGTTAAAGTGGAGGTGTTAAGACATGGGTAAATCATTTAGCGATATTATTAATGAAATGATAACAATGCCTAATGTACAGTGGCCAGATGTATGGACTGCAATTGTCGAGACACTATATATGACTGTCGTTTCAACTATATTTGCTTTTATTTTAGGTCTCATCTTAGGTGTTCTTTTGTTCTTATCTGCAAAAGGTAAGTCTAAAGGTGCTAGAATTTTTTATACAATTGTATCTTTTATCGTAAACCTATTTAGAGCTATACCATTCATTATCTTAATCCTTTTATTAATTCCTTTTACTAGTTTAGTGCTTGGAACAATTAGTGGTCCAACAGGTGCATTACCGGCTTTAATTATAGGCGCGGCACCATTTTATGCTAGGCTCGTTGAAATTGCTTTTAAAGAAATTGATAAAGGTGTTATTGAAGCGGCTTGGTCAATGGGAGCAAACACTTGGACAGTCATTCGTAAGGTTCTATTACCCGAAGCAATGCCGGCATTAGTTTCTGGTATTACAGTTACAGCGATTGCATTAGTTGGTTCGACAGCAGTTGCTGGCGTTATAGGCGCAGGTGGCTTAGGTAATTTAGCATACTTAACTGGTTTCACTCGAAATCAAAATGATGTCATTTTAGTATCAACAGTTTTTATTTTAATTATTGTATTTATAATCCAATTCTTTGGGGATTGGCTTACAAATAAACTTGATAAACGATAAATTGGGGGTTTCATTTTATGAAAAAATTATTTGGATTTTTATTAGTATTAACATTTGCAGTTGTATTAACGGCTTGCGGTAATGGAAATAAAGGCGGTAGCGATGACAAGAAAATTACGGTTGGTGCTTCACCAGCACCGCATGCTGAAATTTTAGAAAAAGCGAAACCATTATTAAAGAAAAAAGGTTATGATCTTGAAATTAAAACAATCAACGATTACACGACACCTAATAAATTGTTAGATAAAGGCGAAATCGATGCAAACTATTTCCAACATACACTTTATTTAAATACTGAGAAAAAAGATAAAGGATACAAAATAGTAAGTGCTGGAGACGTTCATTTAGAACCAATGGCTGTATATTCTAAAAAGTATAAAAGCTTAAAAGAATTACCAAAAGGTGCTACAGTATATGTTTCAAACAATCCAGCTGAAGAAGGACGTTTCTTGAAATTCTTTGTTGATGCAGGATTAATTAAAATTAAAAAAGGCGTAAAAATTGAAGACGCGAAATTCAGCGATATTACTGAAAATAAAAAAGATATCAAATTCAATAACAAACAATCAGCAGAATTCTTACCTAAAATTTATCAAAACGAAGATGCTGATGCGGTTATCATTAACTCAAACTTTGCAATCGAACAAAAACTAAATCCTAAAAAAGATTCAATTGCTGTCGAAAGTGCAAAAGATAATCCATATGCTAACTTAATTGCAGTTAAAGAAGGTCATCAAGATGATAAGAAAATTAAAGCGTTAATTGAAGTGTTACAATCTAAAGATATTCAAAACTTCATTAATGAAAAATACAATGGTGCAGTCATTCCTGCTAAATAATTTATTACAAGCTCAGTAACGTCAAGTTGCTGGGCTTTTTGTGAGCTATACATTTCCAATGAAAATTAAACAATATTCAATATAAAGTATATTATTTATTAAACAGTAAAGTAATAACCGGTAATTTAGCTTACTTTACATTGAATTTTTTTCACTCGTTATATAATGAAGCTAAATATTTTCACAAAATTATTTGAGTTAAATGTTTAGACGTTTTTTAATTGGGTAAATTTAAATTACAACATTTATTTCAAGGAGGCATTCATTATGGCAGACGAAAGTAAATTTGAACAAGCAAAAGGTAACGTTAAAGAAACAGTAGGAAACGTTACTGATAATAAAGATTTAGAAAACGAAGGTAAAGAAGATAAAGCTTCTGGTAAAGCTAAAGAATTCGTTGAAAATGCAAAAGAAAAAGCAACTGATTTTATAGATAAAGTAAAAGGTAACAAAGGCGAGTAATTTTACTTTTAAATCCTAATACACTACGCATGCCACTTAGTCGGTATAAATATCGGCTAGGTGGTTTTGCTGTGTGTGTACGAAATTTTGTCATCCATGACTTAGTTAATATTAATTTTAATGAAAGAAAGAGTCTAAATTAAAAAACTCGTTAACTAATTTCAATGGTAAGCAATAAAAATTTAATCCTACATTGAAAGTAATTAACGAGAAAAAGTGAATCAAAAATTGTTCGCGAATGGTTATTCATTTTCAGCGGTAATACGACCTAAAGTCAAACTTACGATTAAACCGATGATAAATACGACAATCGAAACAAACCACATCGTGATATTAGTTGGTAAGCCTGGAAATACTGCAAGGAGTGATCCGATAACAAAACCTATAATTAGCGCAAAAGTCATCAAAGTATGGTGTGATAAAAAATACTGAATGATTTTACTGGAAAAAATGAAACCAGCAAGTACACCAAAACCGACTGCAAGTAATATAGGAATACCGGCAAAATTAAGCTTAACTACTTCAGAAATAGCTAACATGACAGTACCATAAACACCAAATACCAATAACATAAACGAACCTGAAATACCTGGAAGTAACATTGCGCTGGATGCACACATGCCCGCAATAAAATATTTAAAAATAAGACCAGTTGATAGCGTCAGCGTTTCACCAGCGTGCTTATCCCCACTATTCAATAAAGTAATAATAATTAAAATGACGATACCAGTTATTACCATCATATAATGTTTTGCTGTAAATGATGACTTATAGTTAGATATTTTCAATAAGTAAGGGACAATTCCTATAATTAAACCACCAAAGAAAAACATAGTAGGTATGTGATGCTGGCTTAATAAGTAATTGAAAAGATTACTTAGTGATCCCATTGCTAATAACATACCAATTATAATAGGAAGTAAAAATGTGAAACTTGGCCAAAAGCGTCGTGAAAAGATCCCGCTTATGGAAGCGATAAATTGGTTGTATATACCTAGCAATAAAGCGATTGTGCCGCCACTAACGCCAGGTACTAAATCACTCGTGCCCATAGCAAATCCTTTAAAAATATTAATCCATTTAAACTGTTGCATGAATAACTCCTTTCTATCGATTGGAATAAAACATAAATAGCATCATACCATATCATAAATGTTTTAGTGAAATGATAACATATTTTAAAAACATAAAATCCATTGAGAAATTATGAGTACTGATTATCATTTATACTTCTGAACTGAGTCAATTAGAGATGTACTTTAGAGTTACTAAAAATAATAAAAAGGGTTTAAGTTATTTATATTAAGGTATAAGTAAGTTATAATTAACTGAACGCATTATTACAAAGTCTTTTTGACTACAAATTAAAATTATTATAAACTAGTTAAGAAAACTTTATATTTTACGGAGGGAATATAAAATGGCATCAACATTAGAAATCAAAGACCTACATGTGTCTATTGAGGATAAAGAAATCTTAAAAGGTGTTAACTTGACAATTAACACTGATGAAATACATGCGATTATGGGACCAAACGGGACAGGTAAATCAACTTTATCATCTGCAATTATGGGACACCCAAGCTATGAAGTAACTAAAGGAGAAGTACTTTTAGACGGTGTTAATATTTTAGAATTAGAAGTTGATGAAAGAGCAAAAGCAGGGTTGTTCTTAGCAATGCAATATCCATCTGAAATTACAGGTGTAACAAATGCTGATTTCATGCGTTCTGCAATTAATGCGAAACGTGAAGAAGGACAAGAGATTAACTTAATGCAATTTATTAAGAAATTAGATAAGAACATGGACTTTTTAGATATCGATAAAGACATGGCTCAACGTTATTTAAATGAAGGTTTCTCAGGTGGAGAGAAGAAACGTAACGAAATCTTACAATTAATGATGTTAGAACCTAAATTTGCAATCTTAGATGAAATCGATTCAGGTTTAGACATCGATGCATTAAAAGTTGTATCAAAAGGCATTAACCAAATGCGTGGGGAAAACTTTGGTGCATTAATGATTACACACTATCAACGTTTATTAAACTATATTACACCAGATAAAGTACATGTAATGTATGCTGGTAAAGTCGTTAAGTCTGGCGGTCCAGAATTAGCAAAACGTCTTGAAGAAGAAGGATATGAATGGGTTAAAGAAGAGTTCGGTTCAGCTGAATAATCTTATTAATACAATATCCACGAGATGTTCATCTATATATGATGAAAATGAACATTTATTCGAAATAGTAAATTTCATCAAGTAGGAGGAAAAAAGTTATGACAACTGATATTTTGAACATTTCTGAAGAACAACTTGTTGATTATTCTAAAGCCCACAATGAACCTTCTTGGATGACAGAATTACGTAAAAAAGCTTTGAAATTAACAGAAACTTTAGAAATGCCAAAACCTGATAAAACAAAATTAAGAAAATGGGATTTTGATTCTTTTAAAGAACACGATGTTAAAGGTGATGTTTATCAATCTTTATCACAATTACCTGAGTCAGTAAGAGAAATTATTGATGTAGATCAATCAAAAAATTTAGTAATTCAACATAACAATACGATTGCATTTACACAAGTTGATAATAATGCATCAAATGATGGTGTTATTATTGAAGGTTTAGCTGATGCACTTGTAAATCATAGTGATTTAGTACAAAAGTACTTTATGAAAGATGCAGTAACTATAGATGAACATCGAATTACAGCGCTACATACAGCATTAGTTAATGGTGGCGTATTTGTTTATGTTCCTAAAAATGTAGTTGTAGAACATCCAGTACAATATGTTGTTTTACATGATGATGAGAACGCAAGTTTCTATAATCATGTCATTATTGTTACTGAAGAAAGTGCTGAAGTGACATATGTTGAAAACTATTTATCAAATGCATCTGGTGAAGGAAATCAATTGAATATTGTTTCTGAAGTCATTGCTGGTGCAAATTCAAATATTACTTATGGTTCAGTAGATTACATGGACAAAGGCTTTACAGGTCATATCATTCGTCGTGGTATTACAGAAGCGGATGCTTTAATTAACTGGGCGTTAGGTTTAATGAATGAAGGAAGCCAAATTATTGATAATACAACTAATTTATATGGTGATCGTTCAACAAGTTCACTTAAATCAGTTGTAGTTGGAACAGGCGAACAAAAAATCAATTTAACATCTAAAATTGTTCAATATGGTAAAGAAACGGATGGTTATATCCTAAAACATGGTGTAATGAAAGAACATGCATCGTCTGTGTTTAATGGTATTGGATATATCAAGCATGGTGGTACAAAATCAATTGCAAACCAAGAATCACGTGTATTAATGTTATCAGAACACGCACGAGGAGACGCAAATCCAATTTTATTAATTGATGAAGATGATGTTCAAGCAGGCCACGCGGCTTCAGTAGGTCGTGTTGATCCGGATCAACTTTATTACTTAATGAGTCGTGGTATTTCTCAAAGAGAAGCAGAACGACTTGTTATTCATGGTTTCTTAGATCCAGTAGTACGTGAGTTACCTATCGAAGATGTTAAACGTCAATTAAGAGAAGTAATTGAACGTAAAGTATCTAAATAAGTTATTGTAAATTAAATTTAAACTGTTGATATTGGTGAGAAACTTTTACAACGTAGTATTTAAACAAGCAGGATTTTTATTTAAGAAAGGTCGTGAATGAAGTGGCCGAACACTCATTTGACGTTAATGAAGTAATCAAAGATTTTCCGATTTTAGATCAAAAAGTCAATGGCAAACGTTTAGCATATCTTGATTCAACAGCGACAAGTCAAACACCTGTTCAAGTGTTAAATGTTCTAGATGATTACTATAGACGCTACAATTCTAATGTCCATCGTGGTGTTCATACTTTAGGTTCGTTAGCAACTGATGGATATGAAAATGCGAGAGAAACAGTAAGACGTTTTATTAATGCAAAGTACTTTGAAGAAATTATTTTTACTAGAGGGACAACTGCAGCAATTAACTTAGTAGCCCATAGTTATGGCGATGCAAATGTTGAAGAGGGCGACGAAATTGTTGTTACAGAAATGGAGCATCATGCGAATATCGTTCCTTGGCAACAATTAGCAAAGCGTAAAAATGCGACATTGAAATTTATACCAATGACTGCTGAAGGTGAATTAAACATCGAAGATATAAAGCAAACGATTAATGATAAAACGAAAATCGTTGCAATTGCACATGTATCTAACGTACTTGGTACAATTAATGATGTTAAAACAATTGCTGAAGTTGCCCATCAACATGGTGCAATCATAAGTGTTGATGGTGCACAAGCGGCGCCACATATGAAACTTGATATGCAAGATATGGATGCTGATTTTTATAGTTTTAGTGGTCATAAAATGCTAGGCCCAACTGGTATTGGTGTATTATTTGGAAAACGTGAGTTACTTCAAAAAATGGAGCCAATTGAGTTTGGTGGTGACATGATTGATTTTGTAAGTAAATATGATGCGACATGGGCAGATTTACCTACAAAATTTGAGGCGGGTACACCATTAATTGCACAAGCGATTGGACTTGCAGAAGCCATTCGCTACCTAGAACGTTTAGGTTTTGATGCCATTCATCAATATGAACAAGAATTAACAACATATGCATATGAACAAATGTCGGCGATTGACGGAATTGAAATCTATGGTCCACCAAAAGATCGCCGCGCAGGTGTGATAACATTTAATTTACAAGATGTTCATCCACATGATTTAGCTACAGCGGTTGATACAGAAGGCGTCGCAGTTCGGGCTGGACACCATTGTGCACAACCACTGATGAAATGGTTAAATGTGTCTTCAACAGCAAGAGCGAGTTTTTATATATACAACACGAAAGAAGACATTGATCAGTTAATAAATGCCTTGAAACAAACAAAGGAGTTTTTCTCTTATGAATTTTAATAATCTAGATCAATTATATAGATCTGTCATTATGGATCATTATAAAAACCCTAGAAATAAAGGTGTATTAGATAACGGGTCTATGACAGTTGATATGAATAACCCGACATGCGGTGACCGAATTCGACTAACATTTGATATAGAAGACGGCATGATTAAAGATGCTAAGTTTGAAGGTGAAGGTTGTTCAATTTCAATGGCAAGCGCATCAATGATGACGCAAGCTGTTAAAGGTCATTCACTTGGTGAAGCAATGCAAATGAGCCAAGAATTTACAAAAATGATGCTTGGTGAAGATTATGTGATTACAGAAGAAATGGGAGATATTGAAGCATTACAAGGTGTTTCACAATTCCCTGCTCGTATAAAATGTGCCACATTAGCTTGGAAAGCATTGGAAAAAGGTACTGTTGCTAAAGAAGGTAAAGCAGAAGGTACAACTGAAGAAGAATAATATGCTGTTAATCATAAGATAAAATGACATAAGACATAAAATAAGTTTAGACGCTTTTATAAGATAGTATGTCATTGTTATAATATGATTTACATCATGAATTAAAAACTTACGCACGCCGTTGTAAATATATTTTTAAGGAGTGATTGAAATGGCTAAAAAAGCACCTGATGTTGGGGATTATAAATATGGATTCCACGACGATGATGTTTCCATTTTCAGATCAGAACGTGGTTTAACTGAGAATATTGTTAGAGAAATTTCTAACATGAAAAATGAGCCGGAATGGATGTTAGATTTCCGTCTTAAATCATTAAAATTATTTTATAAAATGCCAATGCCTCAATGGGGTGGCGACTTATCGGAATTGAATTTCGATGACATTACGTACTATGTTAAACCGTCAGAACAAGCTGAGCGTTCATGGGATGAAGTGCCAGAAGAAATTAAACGAACTTTTGATAAATTAGGGATTCCTGAGGCTGAACAAAAATATTTAGCCGGTGTTTCTGCACAATATGAATCAGAAGTTGTTTACCATAACATGGAAAAAGAACTTGAAGAAAAAGGTATCATTTTCAAAGATACAGATAGTGCTTTACAAGAAAACGAAGAACTATTTAAAAAATACTTTGCGTCAGTTATTCCTGCAGCAGATAATAAATTTGCAGCGTTGAACTCAGCAGTATGGTCAGGTGGTTCATTCATTTACGTACCTAAAAATGTTAAATTAGATACGCCATTACAAGCATATTTCCGTATAAATTCTGAAAATATGGGGCAATTTGAACGTACACTAATTATTGCTGATGAAGGTGCTTCTGTACATTATGTAGAAGGTTGTACCGCACCAGTATATACAACAAGTTCATTACACTCAGCTGTTGTTGAAATTATCGTGCACAAGGATGCACATGTACGTTATACAACTATTCAAAACTGGGCAAACAATGTATATAACTTAGTTACGAAACGTACTTTTGTTTATGAAAATGGAAATATGGAATGGGTAGATGGTAACTTAGGTTCTAAGTTAACGATGAAATATCCAAACTGTGTTCTATTAGGAGAAGGTGCGAAAGGTAGTACATTATCAATTGCATTCGCTGGTAAAGGACAAGTTCAAGATGCCGGTGCTAAAATGATTCATAAAGCACCTAATACATCTTCTACAATTGTTTCTAAATCTATTTCTAAAAATGGTGGTAAAGTTATTTACCGTGGTATTGTACATTTTGGACGTAAAGCAAAAGGTGCGCGTTCTAACATTGAATGCGATACGTTAATCTTAGATAATGAATCAACTTCAGATACAATTCCATATAATGAAGTATTCAACGATCAAATCTCATTAGAGCATGAAGCTAAAGTGTCAAAAGTTTCTGAAGAACAATTATTCTATTTAATGAGTCGTGGTATCTCTGAAGAAGAAGCGACAGAAATGATTGTTATGGGATTCATCGAACCATTTACAAAAGAACTTCCAATGGAATATGCGGTAGAAATGAACCGTTTAATCAAATTCGAAATGGAAGGTAGTATTGGATAGCTTTAAACCGCGTTGTTAAGCTATTCTTAACTACCGAAAATGGTTATTGATACCATTTTGATACTGAATATAACAAAAAGCCACATTTATGTGGCTTTTTTGGTTTTATAACTAAATCGGATTGATAGATAAGCTTTGTACTTATTTATCAGTTCGATTTTTTGATTGATGTAAAAAAATCATTGATGGTGGATAAAGCGACAACACAAATACAACATGATTGTGGCATTAGAGTGATGGTCTTTATTAAATTAATTGAAAACTACATCAAATATTCTTTAAAGATAATTCGATAATAGTTCGATTAAGTTTCGATGTATAAGTGAGTTAAAATAAGAAAACTATTAATAATATTAAGTTCACTACAGATGTTGCTAATGGACCGTAAGTTTTAAAGACATCTTTACTTTTATAACCAACAATCGCATCTAAAAATTGAACTAAAATCATTGCAATGGATATAGTTATCAAAAATATAGCACTATGAATGACTAAAGAAAAAACAGCTAATAAAAATAAAGGTAAGCTTCGACTAAGTGCATAATAAGCATTTATATTATGGCTAGATGCACATGCTCGAATTGAATAACCTAAACTTACACTGGCACTAATGATTGTAAATATTGCTAAAACAAAATACATGTTAATCCTTCTTTCTTTAGCGAGAATTTTAAATAAGTTTACTTAAAAGTAAAATTCCTACTGTCTTCAATAATCATCTCTAGTATAACTTTATTCAAAGTTAATGACTATCATGTGAATTCTGTTTAAATAATTCCACAAATATTTATACTACATTCAGATTAAAGCACTAAACCTCGTCATATTAGAATCTTTCGTAAAAGGCATTTTAGTTACTATTAATAAAAGTATTATATATAATGAATTTTATATGGTTTATTAAACTAGAACGTCGGGAATTAAGTAACTACAACAAAAATAAGATATGACAATAAGGAGACGACACACGTGATCATTGCCATAATTATATTGATATTTATTTCGTTTTTCTTTTCAGGAAGTGAGACTGCATTAACAGCTGCAAATAAAACTAAATTTAAAACAGAAGCTGACAAAGGTGATAAAAAAGCGAAAGGCATTGTAAGGTTACTAGAGAAACCAAGTGAGTTCATTACAACAATTTTAATAGGGAATAATGTCGCAAATATATTGCTACCAACACTTGTAACTATTATGGCATTACGCTGGGGCATCAGTGTTGGAATTGCATCAGCTGTCTTAACTGTTGTTATCATTTTGATTTCTGAAGTGATTCCAAAGTCTGTAGCAGCAACATTTCCGGACAAAATAACGAGGCTTGTATATCCGGTTATCAATATTTGTGTGTTTGTATTTCGTCCAATTACACTACTTTTAAATAAATTAACAGACAGTATTAATCGAAGTTTATCAAAAGGACAACCACAAGAGCATCAATTCTCTAAAGAAGAGTTTAAAACGATGTTAGCAATTGCAGGGCACGAGGGTGCTTTAAATGAAATTGAGACAAATAGACTAAAAGGTGTTATTAATTTTGAAAATTTAAAAGTTAAAGATGTCGACACAACACCAAGAGTTAATGTGACTGCATTTGCATCAAATGCGACATATGAAGAAGTTTATGAAACGGTTATGAATAAACCTTACACAAGATATCCGGTGTATGAAGGTGATATAGATAACATCATTGGCGTGTTTCATTCTAAATATTTATTAGCTTGGAGTAATAATAAAGAAAATCAAATTACAAACTATTCAGCTAAACCATTATTTGTGAATGAACATAACAAAGCGGAGTGGGTATTACGTAAGATGACAATTTCTAGAAAACATTTAGCTATTGTATTAGACGAATTTGGTGGAACTGAAGCGATTGTGTCACATGAGGATTTAATTGAAGAATTGTTAGGTATGGAAATTGAGGACGAGATGGATAAAAAAGAAAAAGAAAAACTTTCTAGACAACAAATTCAATACCAACAGCGAAAAAAACGTAACATTTCAATCTAAGGGGCGAACAACTATGTGGAATATGAACCGACTTACTCAAATGTTAAATATTAAATATCCAATTATACAAGCAGGTATGGCGGGAAGCACTACGCCACAACTAGTAGCATCTGTAAGTAATAGTGGTGGATTAGGAACCATTGGCGCAGGTTATTTTAATACGAAACAGTTAGACGAAGAAATAGACCGAGTAAGAGAATTAACTAAAAATGTTTTTGGTGTGAATATTTTTGTACCAAGTCATCAATCATATACAAGTTCGCAAATCGATAACATGAATGCATGGTTAAAACCTTATAGACGTGCATTACATTTAGAAGAACCCGTTGTAAAAATTACGGAAGAACAGCAATTTAAATGTCATATAGATACAATTATAGAAAAACAAGTACCTGTTTGTTGTTTTACTTTTGGGATTCCTAGTGAAAAAATTATTAATAGATTGAAAGAAGCGAATATTAAACTTGTCGGGACAGCAACATGTGTTGACGAGGCTATCGCGAATGAAAAAGCAGGTATGGATGCTATCGTTGCACAAGGAAGTGAAGCCGGTGGACATCGAGGTTCATTTTTAAAAACTCAAAAACAAGTACCTATGATTGGAACGATATCACTTGTGCCTCAAATTGTAGATGCTGTGACTATACCAGTCATCGCTGCAGGCGGTATTATGGATGGTAGAGGAATTCTTGCAAGTATTATTTTAGGTGCTGAAGGTGTACAAATGGGAACTGCATTTTTAACATCACAAGATAGTAAAGCATCAAAACTTTTGCGAGATGCAATAATAAATAGTAAAGAAACAGATACTGTTGTAACTAAAGCATTCAGTGGAAAATTTGCACGTGGCATCAACAATAGATTTATCGAAGAAATGTCTCAATTCGAAGGTGACATCCCTGACTACCCAATACAAAATGAACTAACAAGTAGCATAAGAAAAGCCGCAGCAAACCTTGCTGACAAAGAGTTAACGCATATGTGGAGCGGCCAAAGCCCACGACTAGCAACTACACATCCCGCCAACACCATCATGTCTAACTTAATCAATCAAATAAATCAAATTATGCAACACAAATAAACGATCGCAATCCACAAAACCACAAGCGCCTGACTTACAATTTTAGCGCTTGTCAATTTCGTTGATTGCGTTTTAATTTTACAAATCAAAAGAAACAAAAGCATGTTGCTGCAGTTCATTTATAAAAGTAAAAAGAAACAAAAGCATCAAGGTGAAATTCGTTGGTATGAGCAAGAAGAAACAAAAGCATCAGATTAAAATTTGTTGGTATGAATATGCAGAATCACAATTAGCAAACCGAAGTTCGTTGAAATGATTATGATAAAAGTTATATGGTATGATGACAGTGGTGATATAAATGATAAACATCGGATTAACAGGTTGGGGTGATCACTATTCATTATATGAAGATTTAGAACGCCAAACTGATAAACTTAAAACATATGCTGGACACTTTCCGGTTGTTGAATTAGATGCTACATATTATGCGATACAACCAGAAAGAAATATATTGAAATGGATAAAAGAGACACCTGATACATTTGAATTTGTTGTAAAAATTCATCAAGCACTCACTTTGCATGCTGATTACAAAGCATTTGCAGACACGAGGCAAGAGTTATTTGAGCAATTCAAGAAAATGTTAGAACCATTACAAACACATCATAAATTAGCGATGGTACTGGTTCAATTTCCGCCTTGGTTTGATTGCAATGCACAAAATATCAAATACATTTTGTATGTAAGACAACAATTACAATCATTTCCAATGTGTGTTGAATTTAGACATCAATCTTGGTTTAGTGATGCATTTAAAGAACAAACATTGGCATTTTTAACTGAAAATGAAATTATACATGCAGTAGTTGATGAGCCACAAGTAAAAGAAGGTAGTATCCCGTTGGTGAATCGAATTACAAATGAAATTGCATTTGTTCGTTATCATGGACGAAACCAATATGGTTGGACAAAAAAAGACATGTCAGACCAAGAATGGCGAGATGTTCGCTATTTATATGATTATAATGAGCAAGAATTAACAGACTTAGCACAAAAGGCACAAATTTTGGAACAGAAAGCTAAGAAAGTTTATGTCATATTTAACAATAATTCTGGTGGACACGCAGCGAATAATGCTAAAACTTACCAGCAATTATTAAATATAGATTATGAAGGATTAGCACCACAACAATTAAAATTATTTTAAGAGGCGACGACTATGTTATTAACAATTACATTATTAGTTTTAATCGGTGGATTATCAGCGATTATCGGATCAATTGTTGGCATCGGTGGCGGTATAATTATCGTGCCAACAATGGTTTATTTAGGCGTTGAACATGGATTACTTCACGGTATTACAACGCAAGTAGCTATTGGGACATCATCAGTCATTCTAATTGTTACAGGACTTTCTTCATCACTTGGTTATTTGAAAACGAAACAAGTAGATATAAAAAATGGTTCGATATTTTTATTTGGACTATTACCTGGATCATTACTAGGATCTTTTATTAGTAGGTATTTAACGTTCGAATCATTTAATTTATACTTTGGTATCTTTTTAATATTTGTTGCTATTTTGTTAATGATTAGAAATAAGATTAAACCATTTAAAATATTTGATAAACCAAAATATCAAAAGACATATGTAGATGCTAAAGGTAAAACATATCATTACAGCGTCCCGCCTTTGTTTGCTTTTATTACGACGTTTTTAATTGGTATACTAACAGGATTATTTGGAATTGGTGGTGGCGCACTAATGACACCGCTTATGCTTATTGTATTTAGATTTCCACCGCATGTTGCAGTTGGAACAAGTATGATGATGATTTTCTTTTCTAGTGTGATGAGTTCTATTGGACATATTGCTCAAGGCCATGTTGCTTGGGGGTATGCAATTATTTTAATTATTTCAAGTTACTTTGGTGCAAAAATTGGCGTAAAAGTAAATCAATCCATTAAATCAGATACAGTAGTAACTCTATTGAGAACTGTAATGTTACTACTAGGAATTTATCTAATTATTCGAGCGTTAATATAACATCATTTTAAAAGGAGGACATCAACATGCAGTTAACAATTTATCATACGAACGATATTCATAGTCATCTGCATGAATATGAGCGAATTAAAGCATATATGGCAGAACACCGGCCACAACTCAATCATCCTTCTTTATATGTTGATTTAGGCGATCATGTAGATTTATCTGTTCCTATTACTGAAGCTACTGTAGGTAAAAAGAATGTTTCATTATTAAATGAAGCACATTGTGATGTGGCAACTATTGGTAACAATGAAGGTATGACTATTTCTCATGAAGCATTAAACCATTTATATGATGATGCTAATTTTAAAGTGACATGCAGTAATGTGATAGATGAATCAGGACACTTACCTAATAATATTGTCTCTTCCTATATTAAAGAGATAGCAGATACAAAAATTTTATTCGTCGCAGCAACAGCACCATTTACACCATTTTACCGAGCACTTGATTGGATTGTTACTGACCCTTTAGAAGCTATAAAAGAAGAAGTTGAACGTCAACGTGGCAAATACGATGTGTTAATTATATTAAGTCATTGTGGAATTTTCTTTGATGAGACGTTATGTCAAGAATTGCCGGAGATTGATGTAATATTCGGCAGTCATACACATCATTATTTTGAACATGGAGAGTTGAATAATGGGGTACTGATGGCAGCTGCTGGAAAATATGGAAATTATATTGGAGAAGTTAATTTAATCATTGAGGAAAACAAAGTGGTTAGCAAATCTGCAACAATCATTCCTTTAGAGGATCTTCCACAAGTTGAAACATCATTTGATGAAGACGGGAAAGCTTTAATGTCGACACCAGTTATTGAACATCCAGTCATATTGAAACGAGGTATAAATCATATAACTGAAGCTGCATATTTACTAGCGCAAAGTGTTTGTGAGTATACACATGCTCAATGTGCAATTATCAACGCTGGATTACTCGTAACCGATATTGAAAAAGATTTAGTGACAGAGTATGACATTCATCAAATGTTACCACATCCGATTAATATGGTGAGAGTTAGACTTTCAGGTTTAAAATTAAAAGAAATTATTGAGAAAAGTAATAAACAAGAATATATGTATGAACATGCTCAAGGTTTAGGATTTAGAGGCAATATATTTGGGGGCTATATACTATATAATTTAGGGTACATTAACTCTACAGGGAAATATTATATGAATGGGCAAGAAATTGAAGATGACCAACTTTATGTTTTAGGTACCATCGATATGTACACATTTGGCCGTTATTTCCCTTCATTAAAAGAGTTACCAAAAGAATATTTAATGCCAGAGTTTTTAAGAGACATTTTTAAAGAAAAATTATTGGAATATTAAAAAGTAAGATTATTGGATTTTCATTTGTCATGAATTTCGATATAATGTTTAAAGATACACTTAACAGGAGGGTATGTGTTGTTATGGCGACAAAAAACGAGGAAATATTACGTAAACCGGATTGGTTAAAGATAAAATTAAATACCAATGAAAACTATACAGGACTTAAGAAGATGATGAGGGAAAAGAATCTTAATACTGTATGTGAAGAAGCTAAATGTCCTAATATTCATGAATGTTGGGGTGCACGTCGTACTGCGACATTTATGATTTTAGGTGCCGTTTGTACAAGAGCTTGTCGTTTTTGTGCGGTTAAGACAGGTTTACCTAATGAACTTGATTTAAATGAGCCTGAACGTGTAGCTGAATCAGTTGAATTAATGAACTTGAAGCATGTTGTTATTACTGCTGTTGCACGTGATGACTTAAGAGATGCTGGTTCTAATGTTTATGCTGAGACAGTACGTAAAGTTAGAGAAAGAAATCCATTTACTACGATTGAAATTTTACCGTCAGATATGGGTGGAGACTACGATGCATTAGAAACTTTAATGGCATCTAGACCCGACATTTTAAACCATAATATTGAAACTGTTCGTCGATTAACACCAAGAGTGCGTGCACGTGCGACTTACGATAGAACATTAGAGTTTTTACGTCGCTCAAAAGAATTACAACCAGATATCCCAACAAAATCAAGTATTATGGTTGGCTTAGGTGAAACTATAGAAGAAATTTATGAAACGATGGATGATTTACGTGCGAATGATGTTGATATTTTAACAATTGGTCAATATTTACAACCATCACGTAAGCATTTAAAAGTTCAAAAATATTATACGCCTTTAGAGTTTGGTAAATTAAGAAAGGTGGCAATGGATAAAGGTTTCAAACATTGCCAAGCTGGTCCTTTAGTACGTAGTTCATATCATGCAGATGAACAAGTAAATGAAGCGGCTAAAGAAAAGCAACGCCAAGGTGAGGCACAGTTAAATAGTTAATATTTAACCATTAACAGGACATAAAGGCTTAGTTTGTACATATCGAACGTGTCATAGAAGTATTTTCTATTTTTATGTAACACATAGAGTATAAACTGAGCCTTTCATTGTCATAGATAGGTGAAGAATTTGATAAAAGTAGATCAACATTACTTTGAATTAATTGAAAATTATCGAGAATGTTTTAATGAAGAACAATTTATCGCTAGATATTCAGATATCTTAGATAAATATGATTATATTGTTGGTGATTATGGCTATGATCAATTGAGATTAAAAGGTTTTTATAAAGATTCAAATAAGAAAGCTGAGATGAGTAAACGTTTTTCAAATATTCAAGATTATATCTTTGAGTATTGTAACTTTGGCTGTCCTTATTTTGTATTGAGACATTTATCTAAACAAGAAGTTAAAAAGTTAATCGAGGAATATGATCAACCAGATGTTATTGATGAAGAAAATAAACTTCAAGATGTAAAAATTAAACCAACTATTCAAGATGCTGAACATTAACAAAACCCTTAACTAGATTGAACAAGTGGAGCAATCCATGATGCCATGTTCTTTTAATCTAGTTAGGGGTTTTTAATTTTAATGTATAACTTCGTTTAAATACTCAGTAATTTCTTCACCTTCATCATGACTTACACCTAAAATATGTGCGATATATCCTTCTTCATTCAAATCATCAGTACCAATGATTCCAAATTTATTTGTCTGCATATTGAGTACAAGTGTTTTGCCATAATGTCTATTCGTATGAACTAGCATTAAATCATATCGACTGTGTTCGCCGACAAAACCGACAAATTGAACTTGACTTTCTTCATTATCATCATATAAATACATATCTATCATTTTGTAGCGGCTCCTTTTAAAAGTAGTAAAGTTAGTATAACGACAAATGAAGTATACTGCAAAGTTATGATAATATAGAGCTAAGAGGTGACAAGGAATGTATTTTGTAGACAAAGATAAACTAACTCAGAAATTAACCTATTTACAAACATTAACTGACGATTATCAGGAAAGTAAAAACAATCAATATGCATTTGAACGCATTGCCCAAATGTTAATTGAATCATCAGTAGATATTGGAAACATGATTATTGATGCGTTTATTTTAAGAGATCCCGGAAACTACAAAGATGTAATAGATATTTTAGAATTAGAAAATGTTATTACTAAAGAAACGCAACAAGCGATTAATAAAACGGTCGATATCCGTAAACAATTTACTTATGACTACACTACGTTAGATATTGAGACGATAGTGCCAATGTTTGATGAAGCATTACCTTACTATAAACAATTTATTTTAGAAGTAACTACATTTTTGCAACAAGAAAATGTACCAGTAACAGCTTTTGGCAAAGGAGAAAATCAATAATGAAACAATATAAAGCTTATTTAATCGATTTAGATGGAACAATGTATATGGGAACAGATGAAATTGATGGTGCAAAACAATTCATTGATTATTTAAATAACAAAGATATCCCACATTTATACGTCACTAATAATTCAACGAAAACGCCAGAACAAGTAACTGAAAAATTGCGTGAAATGAATATTGACGCAAAACCTGAAGAAGTTGTGACGTCAGCATTGGCAACCGCTGAATATATTTCGGAACAATCACCCGGTGCATCTGTTTATATGTTAGGTGGAAGTGGTTTGAATACTGCTTTAACAGAAGCAGGACTTGAAATTAAAGATGATGAACATGTTGATTATGTAGTCATTGGTCTTGATGAGAAAGTAACATATGAAAAATTAGCAATTGCAACGTTAGGTGTAAGAAATGGTGCAACATTTATTTCTACAAATCCTGATGTATCAATACCAAAAGAACGTGGTCTATTACCTGGTAATGGAGCAATAACTAGCGTTGTCAGTGTCTCGACAGGCATTCAACCGCAGTTTATTGGTAAACCAGAACCAATTATTATGATTAAAGCTTTAGAGATTCTCGGATTAGATAAATCAGAAGTAGCTATGGTTGGAGATTTATATGATACAGACATTATGTCAGGTATCAATGTTGGTATGGATACGATTCATGTACAAACAGGCGTGTCTTCTTTAGAAGATGTACAAAATAAAAATGTACCACCAACATATTCATTTAAAGATTTAAATGAAACAATTGCAGAGTTAGAAAAATAATTCAAAATCATGTTACAAAGTAGGTGAGTGAATATGGTTAAAATAGTTGTTTCTAGAAAGGTACCGGATAAATTCTATCAGCAATTATGTGAATTAGGTAATGTTGAAATGTGGCATGAATCTTTGGTGCCCATGCCACGACAACAATTTGAAACAGCTCTACATGATGCAGATGCTTGCTTTATTACATTAAGTGAACATATTAGCGCACAAACTTTAGCAAAGGCGCCTAAGTTAAAAGTTATTGCAAATATGGCTGTGGGTTATGACAACATTGATGTTGAGAGCGCAACAGCGCACAATGTTATTGTTACCAATACGCCAGATGTATTAACTGAAACGACAGCAGAATTAGGTTTCACGTTAATGCTTGCTACAGCGAGACGTATAGTGGAAGCTGAAAAATATATCGAAGCAGATGCATGGCAAAGCTGGGGACCTTATTTGTTGTCAGGGAAAGATGTTTATAATTCAAATGTTGGTATTTTTGGAATGGGTGATATTGGAAAAGCATTTGCAAAAAGGTTAAAAGGATTTAATACGAAAATCTTATATCATAACCGTTCGAGAAATAAAAATGCAGAGATACAATATGATGCGACATATGTTTCTTTTGAAAAACTGTTAGCAGAAAGTGATTTTATAATATGCACAGCACCGCTAACAAAAGAAACTAAATATAAATTTAATGCAGATGCATTTAAGCAAATGAAAAACGATGCAATATTCATTAACATAGGAAGAGGTTTGATTGTTGATGAAACTGCTTTAATAGAAGCATTAGACAATAAAGAAATATTAGCTTGTGGTTTAGATGTATTAGCAACCGAACCTATTAACCATTTGCATCCATTAATGGGTCGTGATAATGTCATCATAACACCACACATTGGAAGTGCATCTGTGATGACTCGTGATAATATGATTCAATTATGCGTTGATAATATTAAAGCGGTACTTAATCATTTATCACCACGAACGCCAATTAATTAAAACGTATTGGTTATGATAAAATTAATGAATGCCGCAGCATAATCATATGTAATGATACCGATTAATGTTCGGTTAATATTATATTAATGCTGTAACAATAATTATATTCGTGGCAAAGCTTGGTTAATACTTTATTAGTTAAGTGGTAATTTAATTTCATGCCGCCGTTATTAATTGTTACAAATCCGGCGTAATATCAGTCCAATACCATTTCAAAAATGAAAATAATGGTGAGAATTATTTCACCAATATCAACAACATAAACAATAAACTCACCATATAACTAGCTTGTGTAGATTGTGAGTTTTAAATTTGTGACACATATAACAAAATTGTTATATAGACTGTAATTGTCTAATGCTTAAATAACCTTTAAAATGAATGATGTTCTCAACAAAGTTTACGTTTTACAATTATTGACTGATAACAACCATATACTTTGTTGAACCTATAAATTTAAAATTGAATTTCATTATGAATATCGATATAATGAATTGTAAAAAACAAATTATTAAACGTATTTTATATTGTTGGACTTTATAAAATCGTTTTTATTAAGAATTTTAAGAGGTGCATTATGAAATCTAAAAGTAAACAGCCACCTAATAAATATGTAGAAGCATTTAAACCATATTTATTAACAATATTGTACTTAGCAATATTTATTACTTTATATTTAATCTATGGCAGTGGCGATACACACAATAACTTCATTTATAATGAGTTCTAATGAGGGAGACTTAATATGACAGATATTATTAATAAACTGCAGTCATTTACGGATGCAAATCCAGAAAGTATTGCAGTAAGACACACAACTGATGAATTAACTTATCAACAGTTAATGGATGAGTCTAGTAAATTAGCACATCGATTACAAGGTAGTAAAAAGCCGATGATTTTATTCGGTCACATGTCACCATATATGATTGTTGGGATGATTGGTGCTATTAAAGCGGGATGTGGTTATGTACCAGTTGATACTTCAATTCCTGAAGACCGTATAAAAATGATTATTGAAAAGGTACAACCTGAATTTGTATTCAATACAACAGGTGAATCATTTGATAGCGTAGTAGGTGACGTATTTACAATAGAAGATATTAAAACATCTCAAGACCCAGTAATTTTCGATAGCCAAATTAAAGATAATGATACGGTATATACTATCTTTACATCTGGTTCAACTGGTGAACCAAAAGGCGTTCAAATTGAATATGCAAGTTTAGTTCAATTTACTGACTGGATGCTAGAATTAAATAAATCTGGAAATGAACAACAATGGCTAAACCAAGCACCATTTTCATTCGATTTATCTGTAATGGCTATTTATCCATGTTTAGCTTCTGGAGGTACATTAAACCTTGTAGATAAAAACATGATTAATAAACCGAAATTATTAAATGAAATGTTAACTGCAACACCGATAAATATTTGGGTTTCAACACCATCATTTATGGAAATGTGCTTGTTGTTACCTACGCTTAATGAAGAACAGTATGGAAGTTTAAATGAATTCTTCTTCTGTGGCGAAATTTTACCTCACAGAGCTGCTAAAGCGTTAGTAAGTCGTTTCCCAAGTGCTACGATTTATAACACGTATGGTCCAACTGAAGCAACAGTTGCAGTAACAAGTATTCAAATTACTCAAGAAGTTTTAGACCAATATCCGACATTGCCAGTAGGGGTAGAACGTCCGGGTGCAAGGTTATCTACAACGGATGAAGGTGAACTTGTTATTGAAGGTCAAAGCGTAAGTTTAGGTTACTTAAAAAATGACCAAAAAACAGCTGAAGTATTCAACTTTGATAATGGTATTCGCACATACCATACAGGTGATAAAGCTAAATTTGAAAATGGGCAATGGTTCATTCAAGGACGTATTGATTTCCAAATCAAATTAAATGGTTACAGAATGGAATTAGAAGAAATTGAAACACAATTACGTCAATCTGAGTTTGTAAAAGAAGCAATTGTTGTACCTGTATACAAAAATGATAAAGTAATTCATTTAATCGGAGCAATTGTACCAACAACTGAAGTTACTGATAACTTAGAAATGACTAAAAATATTAAACATGATTTAAAATCACGCTTACCAGAGTATATGATTCCTAGAAAATTTGAATGGATGGAACAATTACCATTAACTTCAAATGGTAAAATTGATCGTAAGAAAATTGCAGAGGTAATCAACGGATGATTCCATATGGCGATTTTACATTCTTCTTAATTGCTTTAATTGCACTATTACCAGTCATTATACTTGGATTTTTAGGTAAGCGAAGTTACATTTATAATGGTTTAGTGACAGCATTTATGATTGTGTTAATCTTTTCTTCAGATAGACATAATCTGTTTGACCAAAAGTATTTAAGTGTTCAATTAATTAGTTTCATTATTTACATTGTATGGCAAGTATTGTTGATTATGTTTTATTATCATTCAAGACCGAAAAATAACTCATTTTCAAAATTTGTTATTGTAATGGTTTTATCAATATTGCCATTAGCATTAGTTAAAGTTTTACAAAGCACATGGTTAGGTGGACATCAAATTCATTTCCATGAAAGTAAATTAATCGAATTCGTAGGATTCCTTGGTATTTCGTATGTTACTTTCAAAAGTGTGCAACTAATTATGGAAATCCGTGATGGTTCTATTAAAGAAATCAAAGTATGGAAATTGATTCAATTCATTTCATTCTTCCCGACGATTTCATCAGGGCCTATCGATCGTTACAAACGTTTTGTTAAAGATGATAAAAAAGTACCAACTGGTAATGAATACCGTGAATTAGTACTTAAAGCAATTCATATGATTATGCTTGGTTTCTTGTATAAATATATCATTGCTTACTTTATTAACACATATGCAATTATGCCATTACAATTAGATTTACATGGCTTCACACATATGTGGCTATATATGTATGCATACAGCTTATATTTATTCTTTGATTTTGCAGGTTACAGTTTATTTGCAATTGCATTTAGTTATTTATTCGGTATTAAGACACCACCAAACTTTGATAAACCTTTCAAAGCTAAAAACATTAAAGATTTCTGGAATAGATGGCATATGACATTATCATTCTGGTTCAGAGATTGTATTTACATGAGATCTTTATTCTACATGTCTCGTAAGAAATTATTGAAGAGTCAATTCGCAATGTCTAATGTGGCATTTTTAATCAACTTCTTCATAATGGGAATTTGGCATGGTATTGAAGTGTATTACATTGTCTATGGTTTATACCATGCAGCATTATTTATAGGTTATGGCTTTTATGAACGTTGGCGCAAGAAACATCCGCCACGTTGGCAAAATGGTTTCACAAACGCGCTTAGCATTGTGATTACATTCCATTTTATAACATTTGGCTTTTTAATCTTCTCAGGTAAACTTATATAATAAAGGAGAAATTAATTATGGAATTTAGAGAACAAGTATTAAATTTATTAGCAGAAGTAGCAGAAAATGATATTGTAAAAGAAAATCCAGACGTAGAAATCTTTGAAGAAGGTATTATTGATTCTTTCCAAACAGTTGGATTATTATTAGAGATTCAAAATAAACTTGATATCGAAGTATCTATAATGGACTTTGATAGAGATGAGTGGGCAACACCAAATAAAATCGTTGAAGCATTAGAAGAGTTACGATGAAATTAAAACCTTTTTTACCCATTTTAATTAGTGGAGCAGTATTCATTGTCTTTCTATTATTGCCAGCAAGATGGTTTACAGGTCTTGTAACTGAAAAAACTGTAGATGATAATAGAACGTCATTGACAGATCAAGTACTAAAAGGCACACTCATTCAAAATAAGTTATATGAATCAAATAAGTATTATCCTATATACGGCTCTAGTGAATTAGGTAAAGATGACCCATTTAACCCAGCAATTGCATTAAATAAACATAATTCGAACAAAAAAGCATTTTTATTAGGTGCTGGTGGTTCTACAGATTTAATTAATGCAGTTGAGCTTGCATCACAGTATGATAAATTAAAAGGTAAGAAATTAACGTTTATTATTTCACCACAGTGGTTTACAAACCATGGTTTAACAAATCAAAACTTTGATGCTCGTATGTCTCAAACTCAAATTAATCAAATGTTCCAGCAGAAGAATATGCCAACAGAATTAAAAAGACGTTATGCACAACGTTTATTACAATTCCCGCATGTTCACAACAAAGGTTACTTGAAGTCTTATGCCAAAGACCCTAAAGAAACTAAAGATAATTACATCTCTGCTTTTAAAGAAAATCAATTGATTAAAATTGAAGCAATTAAGTCATTGTTTGCAATGGATAAATCTCCATTAGAACATGTGAAACCTGCTACAAAGCCAGATGCTTCATGGGATGAGATGAAACAAAAAGCAGTAGAAATTGGTAAAGCTGATACTACTACAAATAAATTCGGTATTAGAGATCAATACTGGAAATTAATTCAAGAAAGTAAACGTAAAGTTAGACGTGACTATGAGTTTAATGTTAATTCTCCAGAGTTCCAAGATTTAGAATTACTAGTCAAAACAATGCGTGCTGCTGGTGCAGATGTTCAATATGTAAGTATCCCATCAAATGGTGTTTGGTATGATCATATCGGTATTGACCAAGAACGTCGTCAAGCAGTTTACAAAAAAATCCATTCTACTGTTGTAGATAATGGTGGTAAGATTTACGATATGACTGATAAAGATTATGAAAAATACGTTATCAGCGATGCAGTACACATTGGTTGGAAAGGTTGGGTTTATATGGATGAGCAAATTGCGAAACATATGAAAGGTGAACCACAACCTGAAGTAGACAAACCAAAAGAATAAAATACAAATAGCACATAACTCGATGATAGACTATTTATCCGTCTAGAGTGTATGTGCTATTTTTATGTTTAAAAATCATCAAATTGAATTTATGAAAAGTTAAAAACTTATCCATTAGTCTTATTTACAAGAGAACGAAAAAAGCAGAAGTATTTACTTCCTACCTAATTATTAGTTAGCTTATAATTTATATCACAAAAAGAAAGACAGGAGATAACTGATTCCAATCAAATCGTTATTCCTGTCTTTATTGATATTCATAATATGTTTCTTTAAAGTGTTATCTCTATATTAGAATACTTGTTCTACTTCAATTACTCCAGGAACTTCTTCGTGTAATGCACGTTCAATTCCAGCTTTAAGTGTAATAGTAGAACTTGGGCATGTACCACATGCGCCATGTAATTGTAATTTAACAATACCATCTTCTACGTCAATCAATGAGCAGTCGCCACCATCACGTAATAAAAATGGACGAAGACGTTCGATTACTTCTGCTACTTGATCAAACATTGTTGTATCCTCAGTAGGCATCAGGCAAGTCTCCTTTCGAGAGATGAATTTGATAATCTTTATTAGTATATTATAATAGATAGTGAATTAAAAATCTATCAAACCAATGGGGGATAAATAAATGGAACACGTTAGTGTGGTAGTTTATGGGGCTGACGTTATATGTGCAAGTTGTGTGAATGCACCAACGTCGAAAGATATATACGATTGGTTACAACCATTATTAAAAAGGAAGTATCCTAATATAACATTTAAATATACGTATATTGATATTAACAAAAATAACGATAATTTAACTGATCACGATATACAATTTATTGAAAGGATAGAACAGAATGAGCTATTTTATCCATTAATTACAATGAACGATGAATATGTTGTGGATGGTTATATTCAAACGAAGCAAATAACAAGATTTATTGAAAGTCATTATATAAATTAATAGTTTATGCAAAAATAAAAAATGCAATGTCGGAATAGAAAAACTGACATTGCATTTTTAATGAATTTTATATTTTAGCCGTTATGATATTTATATAACCAAAGCACGCCAGACTTTAAGATTGAAGCAAGTCGACCTGTAACAGTACGATCCATAATGTATGCAAAGCCTTGCTTATCACCTAATGAACCAACGATACCTTGTACTTTTAATTCTGGCATTTTATCAGGCAATGGTTCATTTTGCCATTGCTTCTTAAGCACATCAGCAATTTGATCGCCTTGAACTTCAGCTAATTGTGCACTTGGTGCATGTGGTAAGTCCGCGCAATCACCCACAACATAAACATTTCGATATGTAGGAACTTGGTGATATTGATTGACGATAACACGACCATTACTATTAATATCAATTGGCAAGTTACGAACAACTTCAACAGGTTGAATACCAGCAGTCCAAACAACTAAATCAATATCTTTTGGTTCATCACAATTGTAAATTTTACCCGGTTCAACTTTATTAATATTTGAATTCGGTACAACGGTTACATTATTTTTAGCAAACCATTTTGCGACGTACTTACTTAATTTTTCTGGAAAATTTCTTAAAATTCTTGGTCCGCGATCGTAAAGGTAAATTTCCAAATCTGAACGACTTTCTCTCAACTCACTTGCAAGTTCGATTCCACTTAACCCCGCACCAACGATACCAACTTTAGCACCTTCAGGTAACTCACTAATACTATGAAATGTATCACGAGCCTTTGATAATGTTTGAATACTATGTGTATATGCTTCTGCACCAGGAACATTATGATATTTATCTTCACATCCTAAACCAATTATTAATTCATCATAATCAATTTTAGAATTACCAACTGAGACAATTTGAGCATCCAAATCAATGTCGTTAATTTCACCATATACCGTATTCACTTGTGGGTGATTAGGAAATTTCATACGAACATCTTTATCGGATTTTGTACCAGCAGCTAATGCATAAAATTCAGGTTTTAATCCATGAAATGGCATTCGATCAACTAATGTAACTGTATAATTTTGTGGTAAAGATGATGTTAAAATACGTGACATAATACGCATATTACCATATCCGCCGCCTAGCAAAACTAAATTTTTCATAATGAAGTACCCCTTTTATATGTTAATATTTACTTTAATTTTGAAAAGATCAAAGTGCAACAACATAGTTATGAAAGCCTTTGATTTATCATTAACCCCTAAAAAAAGTAAATATGTATTTATATACTTATTATATATTTTTTTGAAAATGACTACAAATATATATTTGTACTTAATACTGTAAGTTAAGTTTAAAACTTTGAGTTAAGATGAAACAATCAATTTAATTGAGCACATCATGTTAAATTACGTGAAGTAAAATGCTATAATATTGAAACAAATGAAATAAGAAGGTGAAGTATGAATCCGATTGTAGAATTTTGTATCTCTAACATGGCTAAAGGTGGAGATTATGTTTTTAATCAACTTGAAAACGACCCAGATGTTGACGTGTTAGAATATGGATGTCTAACACATTGTGGTATATGTTCAGCCGGGTTGTACGCTTTAGTGAATGGTGATATTGTTGAAGGTGATTCGCCTGAGGAATTACTACAAAACATTTATGCGCATATAAAAGAAACATGGATTTTTTAAGGAGGAATTAACATGCCAACAGTTATATTAACAGAAGCTGCTGCTTATGAAGTAAAAGATATGTTAAAAGCAAATGATATGCCGAACGGATATTTGAAGATTAAAGTTAATGGTGGTGGTTGTACTGGGTTAACATACGGTATGGGTGCAGAAGAAGCACCAGGTGAAAATGATGAAGTTTTAGAGTACTTTGGCTTAAAAGTACTTGTAGATAAAAAGGACGCACCTGTACTAAATGGTACGACAATTGATTTTAAACAATCATTAATGGGTGGTGGCTTCCAAATCGATAATCCTAATGCAATTGCTTCTTGTGGATGTGGAAGTTCATTTAGAACAGCAAAAGTAGCTGGTAACCCTGAAAATTGCTAGTTATTAAGATTAGCGAGACACACGTACTTACAAAGGATATCATACTTGAATATAAACGATAGTATGGGGAGTGGGGCAGAAATGATAAAGAATCACTAATGATTTATTAAGTAGTGTAGTGGTTCTTACATGTTAGCCAAAGGTAATGTGTACTTAAAAATAAGGATATAAGAGTAAAACTCAAGCATAAGAAATACTAATTTCTAAAGAAAAAGTATTTATTTATCGATGTATCCCCAACTTGCATTGTCTGTAGAAATTGGAGGTCCAATTTCTCTTTGTTGGGGCCCCACCCCAACTTGCACATTTTTGTAACCTAACTTTCCGTCAGCTTCTTTGTTGGGGCCCCTGACCATAATTGGAAAATGCTTGTTTTTAGTGGATTTCTATTTTGGTCTATGACTGACAATATAATATTGTATTTGCTAGGACATAAATCTTATGTTTCTGGCTTTTTTTATTTGTTTTATTGATTGCTTTTATAACGATGGCATTAGTGAGTTGTGCAAATATAGTATTTTTGGTGATAACGGTTACATCAGAATTTAAAATCTTTGTACAGTAAAATTAATTAATTTTTTCACAATCTGATTGAATCTCGCTTGAAAATATGACTTAAAAGCTATAGAATTAGTATTGGATTAAAAATGTCTTTTTTGTGAACATCACAGGTTTTTACATAATTTAAAAGACTTAAATAACAAAATGATGATAAACTAGTATACATTGTGGTAAAGAAAGTAATGACCAGTTGTTACTAACATTTATCAGCATTTGGTTAAAAAAATATGAAAGCTTAGGTGAATTAAATGGCTCAAGATCGTAAAAAGGTACTTGTACTTGGTGCTGGTTACGCAGGTTTACAAACTGTAACTAAATTGCAAAAAGCGATATCTTCAGAAGAAGCAGAAATTACGCTTATTAATAAAAATGAATATCACTATGAAGCGACATGGTTACATGAAGCATCAGCAGGTACACTAAACTATGAAGATGTATTATATCCTGTGGAAAGCGTCTTGAAGAAAGATAAAGTAAACTTTGTTCAAGCAGAAGTAACAAAAATTGACCGTGATGCTAAAAAAGTAGAAACAAATCAAGGTATTTATGACTTTGATATTTTAGTAGTAGCATTAGGTTTCATTAGCGAAACATTTGGTATTGAAGGTATGAAAGAACATGCTTTCCAAATCGAAAATGTTATCACTGCACGTGAATTATCACGTCATATCGAAGACAAATTTGCAAACTACGCAGCTTCAAAAGAAAAAGATGATAATGATTTATCTATCTTAGTAGGTGGAGCTGGATTCACTGGAGTAGAATTCTTAGGTGAATTAACAGATAGAATACCTGAATTATGTAGCAAATATGGTGTAGATCAAAACAAAGTTAAAATTACATGTGTTGAAGCAGCGCCTAAAATGTTACCTATGTTCTCAGAAGAATTAGTAAATCACGCTGTTAGCTATTTAGAAGACCGTGGTGTTGAATTCAAAATTGCTACACCAATCGTTGCTTGTAACGAAAAAGGTTTTGTAGTAGAAGTTGACGGTGAAAAACAACAATTACACGCAGGTACTTCAGTATGGGCAGCTGGTGTACGTGGAAGTAAATTAATGGAAGAATCATTTGAAGGTGTTAAACGTGGACGTATCGTTACAAACCAAGATTTAACAATCAAAGGTTACGATGATATCTTTGTTATTGGTGATTGTTCAGCGTTTATCCCTGCTGGTGAAGAACGTCCGTTACCAACTACAGCACAAATTGCTATGCAACAAGGTGAAAACGTTGCTAAAAATATTAAACGCATCTTAAATGGTGAATCAACTGAAGAGTTTGTTTATGTTGATCGTGGAACTGTATGTTCTTTAGGTTCACATGATGGTGTTGGTATGGTATTTGGTAAACCAATCGCTGGTAAAAAAGCAGCATTCATGAAAAAAGTAATAGATACACGTGCCGTATTCAAAATCGGTGGTATCGGTTTAGCATTTAAAAAAGGTAAATTCTAGGCTTTAAATTAAATTAAAGACAAACACATAAAATTAAATTATCATTTTATAGAGTCCTTCAGTATTACTGAAGGGCTTTATTGTTGTACAATTTGAAGTGAGTAACATATCAAATTTAAGGAGGTACAATATGAATTTTAAACTTAATAAAGAAACAGGTAAGAAAATCAATACGTTAATCGTTGGGATTCCGGAGCATTTAAATCAATTAGATAGTATTATTTTTAATGATATTGATATAACAGAAATATTAGAATCACTTAAGCATCAACATATTATAGGGAGTACAGTTGGGAAGATTTACACAACTGCATTCGCCGTACGAAACGAAAGCTATCGACTAATTGCAGTTGGATTAGGAAACTTAAAAAATCAACACTATCGTGATTTGTTGAAGATTTGGGGACAGCTTTTTCAATACATAAAACAGGAACATATAAATGATACGTATTTACTGATGGATACTTTTATTTCCAAATACGGTCAGTTAACAAATGTGTTAGCATCATGTGGCCTTCAAAGTGAACGTGCAACATATCAGTTCGATCATTATAAATCGAATAAAAAGACGCCGTTTAATCCGAATATATATCTAATCAGTGATAAATTAAACGACATTGATACAATCAATGAGGGGGTTGTTATTGGTCAAGCTATTAATTTAGCTAGAGACTTTAGTAATATGCCACCGAATGTTTTAACGCCGCAAACATTTGCAGAAGATATTATTAATCATTTTAAAAATACAGCTGTTAAAGTCGATATTAAAGATGATGATACATTAGTTTCTGAAGGCTTTGGTCTTATACATGCAGTTGGTAAAGGTAGTAAACATAAACCACGATTAGTAACTATCACATACAATGGTAAAAATGATAATGAAGCACCAATTGCATTAGTAGGTAAAGGTATTACGTATGACTCAGGTGGTTATAGTATTAAAACGAAGAATGGCATGGCAACAATGAAATTCGACATGTGTGGTGCTGCGAATGTCGTTGGAATTATAGAAGCGGCTAGTCGCCTTCGATTACCAGTCAATATTATCGGTGTGCTTGCTTGTGCTGAAAATATGATAAATGAAGCGTCGATGAAGCCTGATGATGTATTTACAGCATTGAGTGGTGAAACAGTTGAAGTGATGAATACAGATGCGGAGGGTAGACTTGTATTAGGAGACGCAGTTTATTATGCAAATCAATATCAACCAAGTGTGATTATGGATTTTGCAACTTTAACAGGTGCTGCGATTGTTGCACTAGGTGAAGATAAAGCTGCTGCGTTTCAATCAAATAGTAAGTCATTTTTAAATGATATATTAAAAATAAGTACGTCATTGGATGAAATGGTATTCGAATTACCAATTACTGAAACTGAACGTACAAAAATTAAACAAAGTGATGTTGCTGATTTAGTCAATCATACAAATGGACAGGGTAAAGCATTATTTGCTGCAAGTTTTGTAACACATTTTAGCGGTCAAACGCCTCATATTCATTTTGATATTGCAGGACCAGCAACTACTAATAAGGTGTCGTTCAATGGGCCTAAAGGTCCAACTGGATTTATGATTCCAACAATAGTCGATTGGTTAAGAAAACAATAATAATAGAAGCCTGATACAACTCATACTGTTATAAGAACTGAGATATGCATTATAACTTACGATGAGAGCTTGTATCAGGCATTTTATTGAAGCGTAGAGGATGCTTAACACCACAATAAAGTATCTGAACACATTTAAATGATATATTGAAATTAAGATAAACAATATTTAAGTCATTAACAATGAATGAGAAGCTAATATTAAGTAGTACTTATATGTTTTATTGAATCGGAAATTATTTTGTAAAATGCAAATAAATATAAAAATAGATAATTTAATCAGTTGCTATTGACAGAAAGTGAAGCTATTGATACTATGAAGTCTATAAACACTTTAGTTCGATAGAGTGATAAAGGATGGTTGTCGTATGATAAATGCAGTAGTGATAGCAGTAATTTTAATGATAGTACTATGTTTATGTCGTTTAAATGTAGTTATAAGCTTGTTTATCAGTGCACTTGTAGGTGGCGTTATTTCAGGCATGAGCATTGAAAAAGTAATAAATGTATTTGGAAAAAATATTGTCGATGGTGCAGAGGTTGCATTAAGCTATGCTTTATTAGGTGGATTTGCAGCATTGATTTCCTACAGCGGTATTACAGACTATTTAGTAGGAAAGATTATAAATGCTATTCACGCTGAAAATAGTCGATGGTCAAGAGTTAAAGTAAAGGTGACAATTATCATAGCGCTATTGGCAATGAGTATAATGAGTCAGAACTTAATTCCTGTACATATTGCATTTATTCCAATCGTTATTCCACCATTATTAAGTCTTTTTAATGAGTTGAAAATTGACAGACGTTTAATCGGTTTGATTATAGGATTTGGTTTATGTTTTCCATATGTTTTATTACCTTATGGATTTGGTCAAATATTCCAACAAATCATTCAAAGTGGTTTTGCAAAGGCGAATCATCCAATAGAATTTAATATGATTTGGAAAGCTATGCTTATTCCTTCAATGGGCTATATTGTTGGTTTAATAATTGGTTTATTTGTGTATCGAAAACCACGCGAATATGAAACACGTAATATTTCCGATAATGAACCAGTAACTGAATTAAAACCATATATTTTAATTGTTACAATTGTAGCGATATTAGCTACATTTTTAGTACAAACATTTACAGATTCAATGATATTTGGAGCCTTAGCAGGTGTGCTTGTATTCTTCATCTCTCGTGCATATAATTGGTACGAATTAGATGCTAAGTTTGTTGAAGGTATCAAAATTATGGCTTATATTGGTGTAGTTATTTTAACAGCTAATGGTTTTGCTGGCGTGATGAATGCAACTGGTGATATAGATGAATTAGTTAAAGCATTAACAAGTATTACCGGCGATAACAAATTATTAAGTATTATTGTAATGTATGTCATAGGTTTAATTGTGACATTAGGTATAGGTTCATCATTTGCTACCATTCCAATTATCGCATCATTATTTATCCCATTTGGTGCTTCGATTGGATTAGATACCATGGCATTAATTGCTTTAATAGGGACTGCGAGTGCTTTAGGTGACTCTGGTTCTCCTGCAAGTGATTCAACACTAGGACCAACAGCTGGATTAAATGTAGATGGTCAACATGATCATATTCGAGATACATGCATTCCGAACTTCTTGTTTTATAATATACCGTTGATGATTTTCGGTACAATAGCTGCTATGATACTATAATCATAAAGAGGTGAAAGAATGACGCATTTATTAGAGACATTTGAAATGGTGATTGATCATCAAGAAGATGGTTATGTAGTTATTTCAATGCCGGTTACAGATAAAGTAAAACAACCATTTGGATATTTACACGGTGGTGCTTCAATTGCATTAGGTGAAACAGCATGTTCGTTAGGTTCAGCAAATTTGATAGATACGACTCAGTTTGTTCCATTAGGCTTGGAAATGAATGCTAACCATATTCATTCGGCAAAAGATGGTCGCGTTACAGCGACAGCTGAAATCATTCACCAAGGCAAAACGACGCATGTGTGGGATATTAAAATTAAAAATGATAAAGGACAATTAATAACGGTTATGAGAGGTACGATTGCCATTAAACCGTTAAAATAAAAAAGAACTGCTAGCAAGAGGTCGGGACAAAAGCGTTTAGGATTTGAGCAGAACCGAACGATGAGCAAAATGGTTTTCCAAATTTTGTCGAATCGTGATAGTTTCTGCCGAAAATCCTGCTTTTGGGACGCCGTTAATCGGTTTCCCAGAGCACAAAATCTTTATGTCGCACCCTCGCTAGCAGTTTTTTTATGCGCTATATTGTTGAAGTTTAATAAATGCTTGTTCGATGCGTTCAGAAGCTTTGCGACCGCCCATGACATTTCTACCAAATGGTCCTAATTCTAAATCTGCAAAACAGCCTGCAACAAATAAGTTAGGTAACCATTCTAATTTTTCAGAGATTACAGGGTAGTGACATTCATTGAGTGGTGCATTGTAGTTTTGAATTAGTTGTTGGATAAGTGGTTGTGACATGAAATCTTGTTCAAAACCAGTAGCAACGAGAATTTGTTGATATGGAATAGATTCATTTTCAGTAGTAACAAAACCATCTTTAACATTATTAATAGGTGATTTATGCACTGTAATACGACCGTTTTTAATATGCTTTTTCAGTCGTAAATATAATTCATGAGACATAGATCCTTTATGACGTTCGCGTTTAACAATATTGTTACGAGTTACCATACATTCGGTACTTAAAAACGATGACATATTTTTGGGACCTAACCAGCCTGGATCAGCGTCAAAGTCATGAATTTCAATGTCTTTATTAAGCCATAAATGAAGATGTTTATGATTATCACGATTTAATAGTTTAAGCGCAAGGTGGGCAGCAGTAATACCACTGCCGACGATATGATCAGTTTTATCGTACACCTGTTGTTCATGTTCTTTTTCGAATATATGATTTACACTTTGTTTGTTTTTCAATGTGTCAGGGATGAACGGTATATTCGTGCTACCTATAGCAATGACAACGCAATCGGTATTGATTACTTGACCATCTTTTAAGGTAACATGCCACTTGTCATCTTGTTTAGTTAATGATTGAACATAACCCTGAATTAGACAGTCATGTAATCGATATTGTTTAGATGCATGTGCGATATGATCCATAAACATTGATAATTCTGGTCTTTGATAAGGACCATAAAATGCATTTGTGTATTGGTGCTGTTTAGCGAATTGTTTTAGATGAAAAGGTTGTGGGTGTACATGATGTACAATAGGCGATCTTAAATAAGGCATTTCAATACGATTAGTATATGATTTAAATCTTTGACAGAATGTTTCGTGTGGGTCAATGATTGTTAATCGGTCTGTTGTAAGTCCACTTGATATTAGTTTTTGTGCGATTGCAGTACCTTGAATGCCACCGCCGATAATTGTCCAATGCATAGTAAAACCTCTTTCTATTTTAAAACGTAATCGTTACGATTTGTTAATATAATCATAATACATAACGAGATGATTGGCAATTAAATAAAAAGATAAATGTGAATAGGGGAACCAGTATTTAAATCAAATAAAAACAACTAGAAATCTGTAAATGAACTAGTAAAATATGGTGATCGTGCTATCAATATAAATAAAAACAGCAGCAAGATGACTCCTAATAAGGAATGATCTTACTGCTGTGAATTACAATAATTTAAACTTTTATATATACTATTAATTAAAGTTTAGTGTCTTTTAAGTCTTCTGAAATTTCATCAACTTTTGTCTTTTTAGTGTAAGGCGTTTTAATATTATATGCCGCTTTCATAATCATATGGCTTGAAAGTGGCCCTGTAATTAATACAAAAATAATTGCAATAATTAACTGCATGTTTACAAAGCCTTGTGTAGCTATAAAATATAGAAACGTTCCAAATAGTAATGACATAGCACCTAGTGTAGATGCTTTTCCAGCAGCATGTGCACGTGAATAAACATCTTCTAGTCTTAGTAAACCTATTGCTGCTAGGGCACTTATTAAAGCACCAATGATAACAAAGATAAGTGCAAGACTAATCAGTATGATTTTGATCATGTTCAATCACCTTACCTTTGTCCATAAATTTTGAAAATACTGCAGTACCTAAAAATGCTAAAATACCAATCATCATTATTACGACAATCATGTATTTAATATTTAATAAAATACTAAATAATGCGATAACGGCCATTAATTGAAGACCAATAGCATCAAGTGCAACAACACGATCTGCGAGTGATGGGCCTAATACAACTCGAATAAGCATAGCTAACATTGACATAACAACAATAATAAGTGCAATGACTATAATAATATTATGATTCATTATATTTCGCCCACCTCGCTAACAATTTTTTCTAATGATGATTTTATACTTTCAACTTCTTCTTCCTTAGTTGAAAAATCGATGGCATGAATGTATATCTTTGTACGATCATCACTTACACCAAGAACGACTGTACCTGGAGTCAATGTAATTAAATTAGACAATAAGACAATTTGCCAATCTTTTTTCAAATCTGTGTGATATACAAAGAAGCCGGGTTCATTTTTAATCGAAGGTTTAATAATAATTTTTAAAACATCAAAATTCGCTTTAATTAATTCGATTAAGAAAATAATGATTAATTTTACGATACGATACAAAGTTATGACGTAAAATCTACCAGGTAATACTCTGTGTAAGAGGTAAACAAGAATTAGGCCAAAGATAAAACCTAATACAAAGTTATTCGTTGTGTAACTATTTGTCACAAATAACCAAAATACTGCAATTATAAAGTTTAAAACTAATTGTACAGCCATGTTATTTACCTCCTAATACAGCTTTGACGTATGTTGATGGATTATAGAATGTTTCTGCGCCGGATTTTATCATTGGATATAAATAATCTGCGGATAAACCATATAATACTGTTATAGCAACCGCTATAATCGCAATCGTTGTTATATATTTGACGTTGTCTTTTTTATTAAGGTCATAGCCTCTAGGTTGACCGAAAAATCCTTGTAGGAAAATGCGGATAACAGAATATAAAACAACTAAACTAGATAACAAGACAATCACACCACTTAAATAAAAGCCTCTTTCAAATGTCGATTGTACAATATAAAATTTACCATAAAATCCACTTAATGGTGGGATACCAGCTAAACTTAATGCTGCGATAAAGAATGACCAACCAAGTATTGGGTATTGTTTTATTAAGCCACCAAATTGTTTTAAGTCAGGTGTGCCTGTAATTTTAATTATGGTACCGATTAGTAAGAATAAGGCAAGCTTCACTAACATGTCATGTAGTGTATAGTAAATGGCGCCAATCATGCCTGATTCTGTCATCATTGCTACGCCAACTAAAATCACACCGACTGCAATCATGACATTATATAGAATGATTTTTTTAATGTCAGTATACGCAATCGCACCGACACAACCAAAAATAATTGTTAATAGTGCTAAGAATAAAATGACGTAATGTGAGAAACTGACATTATCACTAAAGAATAAACTCAATGTTCTTGCAATCGCATATACGCCAACTTTAGTCAGCAATGCTCCAAAGAACGCAATGATTGGAATAGGGGGCGCATAATATGCACTTGGTAACCAAACAAACATTGGAAAAGCACCAGCTTTAGTAGCAAAAACAAAGATAAATAATATGAATACAATATTTACTAAACCACTATCATGAGCCGAAAGATTAGCTAATTTATTGCTTATGTCTGCTAGATTCAATGTTCCTACTACTGAATATAAAATCGCCACACCCATAACGAAAAATGATGATGAAACGACGTTAACAAGAACATATTTAATCGTTTCTTGTAATTGGATTTTTGTAGATCCGATAACTAATAAGAAATAAGATGACATTAAGAATACTTCAAAGAATACGAATAAGTTGAAAATATCACCAGTCGTAAATGCACCAATGATTCCTATTAGCATAAATAGAACAGAAAAATAATAATAAAATCTTTCGCGTTCTATACCTATTGTTTTAAAAGAATATAATATAACAATTGCTGTAATCAAAATACTAGTAATAATAAGTAGCGCACTAAATATGTCTAAAACAAAGACTATACTATAAGGTGCTTTCCAAGAACCTAGCTCTACGCGTAGAGGTCCATGTTTTACTACGTTAGTTAAATTTATAATCGCCACAATTAGAGTTAATAATGTTCCGCTAAGTGCGACATAACGCTTTATAATAGGACGTTTTCCAATAAAGACAAGTAATATAGCTGTAATTACTGGAATAACAAGCGTTAACACAAGCATATTACTTTCAATCATCTTCTGGAACTCCTTTCATACTTTCAACGTTATCAGTTCCTAATTCTTTGTATGTTCTAAAAGCTAAAACTAAGAAAAAGGCTGTTGTCGCAAAGGCAATTACGATTGCTGTTAATATCAGTGCTTGAGGGATTGGATCAACATAGCTTTTTACATTCGCTTCATAAATTGGAACTGTGCCATGTTTTAATCCGCCCATTGTTATTAAAAATAAATTTGCTGCATGTGTGAGTAGTGTTGTTCCCATAACAATTCGTATCAGACTTTTAGACAAAACGAGATAGACACTAATTGCTGTGAGAATACCACTAACAAAAATCATAATAATTTCCACTATTCGTTCTCTCCAATCGAAATAATAATTGTCATGACTGTACCAACTACTGCACATAGAACTCCGAAATCAAAGAAAACTGCTGTTGTCATATGGACGGGTTCTAAAATAAATAGTGGTATATCAAAGGTAACATGTGTAAAGAAATTTTTACCTAAAAACCAACTTGCTATAGGAGTTGCTATACAAAATACTAATCCAATACCAATTAATATTTTGAAATCTAATGGAAAAATTTTACGCATTGTTTCAATATCAAATGCAATCGTAATGATAACAAGTGAACTTGCAAATAATAATCCGCCAACGAAACCTCCACCAGGTGTATAATGTCCTGCTAAGAAAAGTGAAAAACCAAAGACCATTACCATGAAAAAGATGATAACTGCTGCAAATTGCAAAATTAAATCATTTTGTTGTCTATTCATGATTTTTCACCTCTTTATCTTGAGTTGGACGCTTTTTACGTAATTTAATCATTGTATACACAGCTAAACCTGCGATACCAAGAACAGATGATTCGAATAATGTATCCATACCACGGAAATCAACTAGAATAACGTTAACCATATTTTTACCTTGAGCTAAATCATATACATGCTCTTGATAGAATTTAGAGATTGATTCAAAGTGTCTATTTCCATATGCAATTAAACCGATAATAATGACAGATAATCCAACACCTGTAGCAATTAAGGCATTAGTTAATTGGAATGATCGTTTTTCATTATAGCGATTTAAATTTGGTAAGTGATAGAAACACAATAAGAATAATGCTGTTGAAATCGATTCAACTACAAATTGTGTTAATGCTAAATCAGGTGCTTTAAAGAATATAAACAATACTGAAACAGCATAACCAACTGCACTTAACATAATAATGCTAAATAGTCTAGATTTAGCAAATAGAATTAAAAATGCAGCACTAAGTAATAGCACAACAATGCAAACTTCAAAAATTCTAATAGGGCTTACATCTTTAAAATTAATATAGAACGGTACAGAAAATACAGTGATAAATGTTAATAAGATTAAAGTGCCGAAAATGATAACTAAATTATTACGTGAATAATCTGTAACATAACTATTTGTCATTTTTTCAGAGTAACCAGGAATAGTTTGAGCACTTCTGTTGTACCAATAATTGAACGTTAATTTACCAGGTTGACGTTGTAATAATTTTACCCAGTAACTAAACGTTACAATAAGTAATATTCCTAAAATGTAAATCAATAGTGTTGATAAAAATGCTGGCGTTAAACCGTGGAACATATGGAATTCAACATCATCTATTACTGTATGGTTAATTGCTGAAGTTGCTGGTTCTATGATTGAATTTGTTAATAAACCTGGGAATAATCCGAATACAATCACTAATGTAGCTAAAATAGCTGGTGATAAAAGCATTAAAATAGAAACTTCGTGTGCTTTTTTAGGTAATTGCTCAGGTTTATATTGTCCGAAAAATATATGCATTATAAATTTAATTGAATATACAAATGTGAAGATACTACCTACGATACCAATGATTGGGAATAAATAGCCTAAAGCATCAACACTAAATAAATTTGCTTGACTCGCTGTAAACGTTGTCTCTAAAAATGATTCTTTTGATAAGAAGCCATTGAACGGTGGCACTCCAGCCATACTAAGTGCTGTAATGACTGTTATTGTAAATGAGATAGGCATAATTGTAAGCAAGCCGCCTAATTTTTTTACATCACGTGTACCAGTAGAATGATCAACTGCACCAGTAATCATAAATAGGGCACCTTTAAAAGTCGCATGGTTAATTAAATGGAATATTGCAGCTGTAAATGCAGCAGCATATATTTTACTGTCATCGCCTTGATAGTGATAACTAATGGCACCGATTCCAAGCATTGCCATAATCATACCCAACTGTGATACTGTTGAGAATGCAAGAATACCTTTTAAGTCTTGTTGCTTCGTTGCATTTAGCGAAGCCCAGAATAAAGTGATTAGACCGACAAGAGTGACAGTCCAAATCCAACCTTGTGATGCTGCGAAGATTGGTGTCATTCGAGCAATTAAATATAGCCCAGCTTTAACCATTGTCGCTGAGTGAAGATAAGCACTGACTGGTGTAGGAGCTTCCATTGCATCTGGTAACCAAATATAAAATGGAAATTGTGCTGACTTTGTAAAAGCACCAATCATAATTAAAATCATCGCGAAAATAAAGAATGGACTATCTTGAATTTCAGCAGCATGTTTAATCATATATTGAATACTAAATGATTGTGTTGGTATAGCGAGTAAGATAATACCACCTAATAATGATAAGCCACCAAACACTGTAATAATGAGCGATTTTTGAGCACCATATATAGATGCTTGTCGTTCGCGCCAAAATGAAATAAGTAAAAAACTAGAAAATGATGTTAACTCCCAGAATAAATACAAAATAATGACATTATCTGAAAGTACGACACCTAACATCGCACCCATAAATAGTAATAAATAACAATAAAAATTCCCTAGTTGTTCTGACTTACTTAAGTAGCCGATTGAATATAATACGACTAAACTGCCGATTCCAGAAATAAGCAAACTAAAGAGTAAACCTAAGCCATCAAGGTATAAATCAAAGTTCATACCGAAATGAGGCATCCAATTTAAGGTTTTCATTACAGTATTACCTGACATCGTCGTTTGAATTAGCGTTAGCATATAGATAAAGATAACGATAGGTACAGGTAACACGAACCATCCTAAGTGTATACGTTTGAAAAATTTATACAGGATAGGAATAATGAGTGCGAATATTAACGGTAATACCACCGCAATATGTAACAAACTCACTATGTTGTCCTCCTTTAAAAAATATTTATGTTATCCATTATACATGATTGATATACATCTGAAAAACGTCCACACTCCTTGTTACGCTTTATTTTCAGAAGTATTTAAATAAGAAGAAACGCGTCAATTTTTATTTAAAATTTTCTTTATATTGAATGGAATAATCTTCTTTTAGACGTGCTAAACTTGCTAATGACATTTCAGCATGTTTTGTTTGTTGCGCTTTTAATTTAGTTTCTAAATTTGTGATTGCTTGTTGAAGCGAATCTTCATAACGTAATTGTTCAACATTAAATTCTCTTAGTTGTGATCGTTTTGCATAGCGTTTTTCGAAATGACTTAGTGCTTTACGCTCATGGAAGAATACACCTTCAGTTTCTGTAGGATTATGCAAATCACCTTGTTTTGGATGTTTAATAACTTGTTCAACTTTAACAAGAACATCGTCTCCATTTTCCTCAACAATTGTGACACCATAACTTCCAGTTTTGTGTGAAAATCGATACAGCTTCATGCTATTTTCCTCCCTTAAAAGTATGTTAATATATATGTATCATAACATGAATGGAGAATATAAATGACTAACTATCCACAGTTAAATAAAGAAGTACAACAAGGTGAAATCAAAGTTGTGATGCACACAAATAAAGGTGACATGACATTTAAACTCTTTCCAAATATTGCACCAAAGACAGTTGAAAATTTTGTGACGCATGCGAAAAATGGTTATTATGATGGTATAACTTTCCACCGTGTCATTAATGATTTTATGATTCAAGGTGGCGACCCAACTGCAACTGGTATGGGTGGAGAAAGTATTTATGGTGGTTCATTTGAAGATGAATTTTCATTAAATGCCTTTAATTTATATGGTGCTTTATCAATGGCAAATTCAGGTCCAAATACAAATGGTTCACAGTTTTTCATTGTACAAATGAAAGAAGTACCACAAAATATGTTAAGCCAACTTGCTGATGGTGGATGGCCACAACCAATTGTTGATGCATATGGTGAAAAAGGTGGTACGCCTTGGTTGGATCAAAAACATACAGTATTTGGGCAATTGATTGATGGAGAATCAACGCTTGAAGATATTGCAAATACAAAAGTGGGGCCACAAGATAAACCACTTCATGATGTTGTAATTGAATCAATCGATGTTGAAGAATAAAATGATTATTTAACAATAAAGTATTTGTATTTTTTGTTTAAATTATTACAATCGAATTAGTAATAATCAATCTAAATTTATAATCTAACATATGAAGTAACCTCGAAAATTTATCTAACCAAGCATAGATGTCTAATGTAAATATGCTTGGGTGATAACATAATTGAGGTTGCTTTTTATTTTAAGTAATAGTTTCATTTTTAAGAGTAAACCCATTGAATACGTCTTTTAAATTTGTTTTTATTTGTTTTTTAATTACAAGACAGCTAGTATCTAATTCATTTATAAAATAATATTCGAATGATTTGATGTTTTAATTAGTCCACCATTTCTATTTATGCTATGATAATAGTGTTAAGTAAACGAAATAAGGGGTTATTAAGTTGAATAACTACAAAATTGGCCAACATATCAAGGTGCGTGTAACTGGTATTCAACCTTATGGTGCGTTTGTTGAGACCCCTAATCATACTGAAGGACTGATTCATATATCAGAAATTATGGATGACTACGTTCATAATTTGAAGAAATTTCTATCAGAAGGCCAAATTGTTAAAGCTAAAATTTTGTCTATAGATGATGAAGGAAAGCTCAATCTATCATTAAAAGATAATGATTACTTCAAAAATTATGAGCGTAAGAAGGAAAAACAATCAGTATTAGATGAAATCAGAGAAACAGAAAAATATGGGTTTCAAACACTTAAAGAACGCTTACCAATCTGGATTAAACAGTCAAAGCGATCAATTCGAAACGACTAAATGAACAGATAAATCGTACCGAAATCATACAAAGGGTCTGAAATGAAAGTTTCTAAGACTAATGAAAAAGGTTAGTATCTATTGTTATTAAATGGGTACTAATCTTTTTTGTTGTATCAACTTAAAATAATTCTATTGTTAAAATGTGATTTTTATATACTAACAAGTGAGAACCTCTATATTGTTGTTACCTCTAAAACAAAGTATACATTTAATGTTTTAACAGATTTTAAAAATGAGCATGATAATTAAAAAGAACAAAACCTCAATGATTTAATTTATAAACAGATAATTGGTGAATGATAAAAAATCATGTTATAGTCAATTCAATATTTTTAAGGAGGAATTAAGTAATGAAAAGTAAATATGAACCATTGTTTGATAAAGTAGAATTACCAAATGGCGTAGTGTTAAAAAATCGTTTCGTGTTAGCCCCTTTAACACATATTTCTTCAAATGATGACGGTACAATTTCAGATGTAGAACTTCCTTATATTGAAAAACGTTCACAAGACGTTGGCTTATCTATTAATGCAGCAAGTAATGTGAGTGATGTTGGAAAAGCATTTCCAGGACAGCCATCAATTGCACATGATAGTGATATTGAAGGACTTAAAAGATTAGCATCAGTAATGAAGAAAAATGGCGCTAAAGCACTCGTACAAATACATCATGGCGGTGCCCAAGCATTGCCTGAATTAACACCTGATGGAGACGTCATAGCACCAAGTCCAATTTCTTTAAAAAGTTTCGGTCAAAAACAAGAACATAGTGCTAGAGAAATGACGAATGAAGAGATTGAACAAGCAATCAAAGACTTTGGAGATGCTACACGACGAGCAATTGAAGCTGGATTTGATGGCGTTGAAATTCACGGTGCAAATCATTACTTAATTCATCAATTCGTATCTCCTTATTACAATAGAAGAAATGATGTCTGGGCTAACCAATATAAATTCCCAGTTGCTGTTATTGAAGAAGTGCTTAAAGCGAAAGAACAATATGGTAATAAAGACTTTATTGTAGGATATAGATTGTCTCCAGAAGAAGCGGAATCTCCAGGAATCACAATGGAAATTACTGAAGAATTAGTTACAACAATTAGCCAAATGCCCATCGACTATATTCATGTATCGATGATGGATACTCATGCAACGACACGAGAAGGTAAATATGCTGGCCAAGAACGCTTACCACTAATTCATAAATGGATAAATGGACAAATGCCTCTTATTGGCATTGGGTCTATTTTCACTGCTGATGAAGCTTTAGATGCAGTTGAAAATGTTGGCATAGAATTAGTAGCAATTGGTCGTGAATTACTTTTAGATTATCAATTTATTGAGAAAATTAAAGATGGACGCGAAGATGAAATTATAAATTATTTTGATCCAGAAAGAGAAGATAATCATCATTTGACACCTAATTTATGGAAACAATTTAATCAGGGATTTTACCCATTACCACAAAAAGATAAATAGGCGTTTAAAACATACCACTAACACAATTGTACATGCAATATGTTAGTGGTTTTTAATTTTTATTAATTAAAATTATCATAAGAAATTATACTTTTGGCTAAGTGTAAAATTTTCAATTCTTTTGCTTGTAATCATTAAAGTAATTATGTCATTATTAATGTAAGGGTTTTCAAAATAGACAAATTTAATGAAATAAAGTTAATGATTCATCTTTTGTGGTGAAAAAGTATCTGCTTTGAAAACTAATGTAATTATTTGGATAATGTTTCATGTATAATAGTTATAAATGATGAAAAGGGGAGATATGATGACTAAATCTGAAAAAATTATTGAGTTAACAAATCATTACGGGGCACATAATTATTTACCATTGCCAATTGTCATTTCAGAAGCTGAAGGGGTATGGGTTAAAGATCCTGAAGGCAATAAATATATGGATATGCTATCTGCATATTCTGCTGTTAACCAAGGTCATAGACATCCGAAAATTATTCAAGCATTAAAAGATCAAGCTGATAAAGTTACTTTAGTTTCACGTGCTTTTCACAGTGATAATTTAGGTGAATGGTACGAAAAAATTTGTAAATTAGCAGGTAAAGATAAAGCATTACCAATGAATACAGGCGCTGAAGCAGTAGAAACAGCTTTAAAAGCAGCACGTCGTTGGGCATATGATGTTAAGGGTATTGAACCAAATAAGGCAGAAATTATAGCATTTAATGGTAACTTCCATGGTCGTACGATGGCACCTGTGTCGTTATCTTCAGAAGCAGAATATCAACGTGGTTACGGTCCGTTATTAGATGGATTTAGAAAAGTAGATTTCGGTGATGTAGAAGCACTAAAAGCAGCGATAAATGAAAATACTGCAGCGATTTTAGTTGAACCAATTCAAGGTGAAGCAGGTATTAATATACCACCAGAAGGTTATTTAAAAGCAATAAGAGAATTATGTGATGAACATAATGTGTTATTTATTGCTGATGAAATCCAAGCAGGATTGGGACGTTCAGGAAAATTGTTTGCCACGGATTGGGACAATGTGAAACCAGATGTATACATTTTAGGTAAAGCTCTTGGCGGTGGAGTATTCCCAATATCAGTTGTATTAGCTGATAAAGAAGTATTAGATGTCTTTACTCCAGGTTCACATGGGTCTACATTTGGTGGTAATCCTCTTGCTTGTGCGGCATCTATTGCTGCATTGGATGTTATTGTCGATGAAGATTTACCAGGACGCTCATTAGAATTAGGTGAGTATTTTAAAGAACAATTAAAACAAATTGAACATCCTTCAATTAAAGAAGTTCGTGGACGTGGATTATTCATTGGTGTTGAACTGAATGAAAGTGCTAGACCTTACTGTGAAGCATTAAAAGAAGCAGGTTTATTATGTAAAGAGACACATGATACAGTTATTCGTTTTGCACCACCATTAATTATTACTAAAGAAGAATTGGACCTTGCACTTGAAAAAATTAGACATGTATTTCAATAATGTCAAAAAGTTGTAACAATCAGTTTGTAAGGGCTTTAAAAAGAAATACGTTATGTTACAATATGTTTGAAAGCGAAATCATTAGGTAAAGAAGAGGCGAAAAGGATCATGACTGAGAACAATAATTTAGTAACTTCTACTCAAGGAATTATTAAAGAAGCATTGCATAAATTGGGATTTGACGAAGGTATGTATGATTTGATTAAAGAACCATTAAGAATGTTGCAAGTACGTATTCCAGTTCGTATGGATGATGGTACTGTTAAAACATTTACTGGTTACCGTGCACAACATAATGATGCAGTCGGACCAACAAAAGGTGGCGTACGTTTCCACCCTGACGTAGATGAAGAAGAAGTAAAAGCATTATCAATGTGGATGACATTGAAGTGCGGTATTGTAAACTTACCATACGGTGGTGGTAAAGGTGGCATCGTTTGTGATCCACGTCAAATGAGTATTCATGAAGTTGAACGCTTATCTCGAGGATATGTTAGAGCAATTTCACAATTCGTTGGTCCAAACAAAGATATTCCAGCACCAGACGTATTTACAAACTCACAAATTATGGCTTGGATGATGGACGAATATAGTGCATTAGATAAATTTAATTCTCCAGGTTTCATTACAGGTAAACCAATTGTTTTAGGTGGTTCTCACGGACGTGATAGATCTACAGCACTTGGTGTAGTTATTGCGATTGAACAGGCTGCAAAGCGTCGTAATATGCAAATTGAAGGTGCCAAAGTTGTCATTCAAGGTTTCGGTAATGCCGGAAGTTTCTTAGCTAAATTCTTATATGATTTAGGTGCAAAAATTGTAGGTATCTCTGATGCATACGGTGCATTACACGATCCAAACGGCTTAGACATAGATTATTTATTAGATCGTCGTGATAGTTTTGGTACAGTAACAAATCTATTTGAAGAAACAATATCAAATAAAGAATTGTTTGAATTAGATTGCGATATTTTAGTACCAGCAGCTATTTCAAACCAAATTACAGAAGATAACGCGCATGATATTAAAGCGAGTATCGTTGTTGAGGCAGCTAATGGTCCAACAACACCAGAAGCGACACGCATTTTAACGGAACGCGGTATATTATTAGTTCCTGATGTATTGGCGAGTGCTGGTGGTGTAACAGTTTCTTACTTCGAATGGGTACAAAATAACCAAGGTTATTATTGGTCAGAGGAAGAAGTTAACGAAAAATTACGTGAAAAACTAGAGGCTGCATTCGACACAATTTATGAATTGTCTCAAAATAGAAAAATTGATATGAGATTGGCAGCATATATTATAGGTATTAAGCGTACAGCAGAAGCGGCAAGATATCGTGGCTGGGCGTAATTAAATATTTAGTGAGATTTAAAAAGGTTATTTCTATTTGGTAAAGATAGAAATAACCTTTTTAGTTTTACTTTATTAGATAAACATGTTTGTGTGGGAACTCAATATAGTTTAAAACATTGTAGTATTACAATGGTAAAGGGACTTCAAAAAAAATGCAGTTGCTAATTAGTTGTACATTCATATACATGGTGACATATATAAGCAGCAGTAAGATATCTTCTAATTGAAAAATATCTTACTGCTGTTTTTCTGTAAAAATAACAAAGAGCTTTTCTAATTTTTAAGTTTAATTTTCTTATTGAAAATAAATAAATCTTACTTAATGACTTCTTTATATTTATCAGCAAAATTTGTAAATACACCATCGACACCATATTCATTTAATCGTTGCATATCAGCTTTTTCGTTTACAGTATATGGATGTACTAAAAAGCCTAAATCTTTTAAATGATGTGTATTTTGTTCATTTAAATCAGTAAAGTCAGGACCTATGCCAATAGCATAAGAACGTATTTCTTTCAAACGCTGTTCGTTAAATTGTTGTAGTTCACCTTTATCAACTAACTTTACAAGTGGCACGTGCTTATTTTGTTTATGAATTTTCTTCAGACTTGCATCAGAAAAAGATTGGATCATGACATGTCCTTTTTTTAGTTTATTATTATTTAAAAGGTGATGTTTTTTCAATGACTCCAATAATTGTTCTTCCATACCAGGGTATACTTCAGGTGATTTTGTTTCAATATAGTAATTTGCATTCGGACCATAACGTTCTAAAATTTCATCTAAAGTTGGCACTTTGGCATTTTTATAACTTGCCTTTGCATATTTCGGATACTTTTTATTGAACCAGCTACCAGCATCTAATTGTTTTAATTCATCAAGTGTATAGTCCTCAACTCTACCATGACCGTTAGTCGTTCGATTAACAGTTTCATCATGCATGGCAACTAAGTGCCCATCCTTTGTACGTTGTAAGTCAATTTCAATGTAAGAAGCTTTTAATTCATTATGACTCTTATCATACGATTGGAAGGTATGTTCAGGTGCATAGCCACTAGCTCCACGATGTGCAATTGTTGTCAAACGTTCGTTCGTTAGGTTGGTTTGCCATTTTATTGCCTGTGGTTTGTTTGCAATATGATTCATTTGTTCAGCACCAGCAGTAGGTACTGATAAAAATCCCATAGTAAAAACAGCGGAAGCAGCCATAAATTTAGTGAAGCTTTTCGAAGAGTTTGTCATAGTCATTGTCCTTTCATCTCTATTTTTTAGTATGACAATTTAAAAATACTATAAAACTTTCTTTATGAAAACGCTTTACACATTTATTTTACAATTTATAACATGACTGTAATATAAATTTAAAAGAATTATCAAATATTTTAGGTATTTTAAAAAATAATTCACAATTCATAAATCAATGCAGAAAAATACCCACTTGCCATTTGAGATGACGAAGTGGGTAAATATATTTAAAACCGTAATTAATCTTTTAATAATTGTTTGGCAACCTCAATTTGTTGTTTTACAGCATCTTGACCAGTTGAACCGTAGCTTTGACGACGTTTTAAACAATTTTCAGGCTGTAAATAGTCATAAATATCTGCATCAATACTTGAATGATGTTGTTGGTATGTTTCTAATGGTACATCTAATAAATAATGACCTTGTTGTATACATTCTAAAACGATTTTTCCAACAATTTCATGTGCAGTTCTAAATGGAATATTTTTAGTCACTAAATAGTCTGCAAGTTCCGTTGCGTTTGAAAAATCTTCTTTAACAGTTTGATTTAATCGATCTTTATTAATCGTCATTGTTTCAATCATACCTTCAAAGATACGTAAAGAACCTTTTATGGTATGAACTGCATCAAATAAACCTTCTTTATCTTCTTGCATATCTTTATTATATGCTAAAGGTAAGCCTTTTAAAGTCATAAGCATACTCATTAAATGTCCAGTAGTACGTCCAACTTTACCTCTGATTAATTCGGCCATATCAGGATTTTTCTTTTGTGGCATAATTGATGAGCCAGTAGAAAAAGCATCTGATAATGTAATAAATTTAGCTTCATCTGTAGACCAGAAAATAATTTCTTCTGCAAAGCGTGATAAGTGAACCATTGTTAAAGAGATATTGTGCAATGTTTCAATAATATAGTCTCTATCACTGACTGCATCTAAACTGTTTTCGTATAGACTGCCAAAGTTCAACAATGTTGTTGTTTCATGTCTATCGATAGGGTATGTGGTACCACTTAAAGCTGCTGCACCTAAAGGATTCATATCGATTCGTTTTAAACTATCTTCAAAACGTTGTTGATCTCGTTGTAACATCCAAAAATAAGTCATAATATGATGTGCGAACGAAATCGGCTGTGCACGTTGCAAATGCGTGTAACCTGGCATAATTGTGTCGATATTATTAGAAGCGATGTCGACTATAACACCTTGTAATGACTTAATTAATGCAATGATATCCTGAACTTGTTTCTTAGTGTATAAGTGCATGTCTGTTGCGACTTGATCATTTCTACTACGTCCAGTATGCAACTTACCACCAGCATCACCAACACGTTTAATTAATTCATGTTCAATATTTAAATGAATGTCTTCTAATGATGCACTAAATTGAATTTTGTCTTTATGATAATCATTTTGAATAGACTGTAATCCTTTGATAATCTGTTCGCTGTCATGTTGGCTAATAATGCCTTGATTCGCAAGCATTGTTGCATGTGCAATGCTACCTTCGATATCTTGATCTATGAGCGTTTGGTCGAAGGTAATGGAAGCATTAAAGTCATCAACCCATTCTTCTGGTTGTACTTCAAATCTACCGCCCCATGCTTTATTGCTCATTGCTATAGCCTCCATGTAGCATCGCATTTACTTGAGTAGGTAAACCATAGATATCGATAAAGCCAACAGCAGCGTCTTGATTAAATGCATCTTCTTTTGTATAAGTTGCTAATTTTTCATCATACAATGTATAAGGTGATTTTCTACCATTCACGATGGCATTACCTTTGAATAATTTAATTCTGACATCACCACTTACGTATTGCTGCGTACTATCAATAAATAATTTTAAGCTATCAGTTAAAGGTGAGAACCAAAGTCCATTGTATAGTTGTTCAGCAAATTGCTTCTCAATGATAGGTTTAAAGTGTGCGACATCTTTCGTTAACGTAATAGTTTCTAATGCTTTATGCGCTTTTAAAATAACTTCTGCAGCAGGTGCTTCATAAATTTCTCTTGATTTGATACCTACAAGTCTATTTTCTACATGGTCAATTCTTCCGATACCATGCTTACCAGCTAATGCATTCAACGTTAAAATCAAATCATCTAACTGATATGGTTTGCCGTCAATTTGTACAGGGATACCTTTTTCAAACGTTAAAATGATTTCATCAGCAGTATCTGGTGTTTCTTCTAAAGCATTTGTTAGATCGAATGCATCCTCTGGTGGTGCAGCATAAGGATCTTCTAAAATACCACATTCATTCGCTCTACCCCATAAATTTTGATCGATAGAATAAGGTGAATCATGATTAATTGATACCGGAATATTATGTTTAATTGCATAATCAATTTCTTCTTCACGACTCCATGCCCACTCACGTACAGGTGCGGATGCTTTCAATGATGGATTTAAAGCTTTGATTGCAACTTCAAAACGTACTTGGTCATTCCCTTTACCAGTACAACCATGTGCAATACCTACTGAATTTGTTTTCTCAGCAATTTCTACTAATTTTTTAGCGATTAACGGTCTAGATAAAGCAGAAACTAATGGATATGCATTTTCATACATTAAATTTCCTTTGATTGCATAACTTACATACTCGTCACTAAATTCTTTTGTCGCATCAATAATATGACATTCAACAGCTCCCATATCTAAAGCTTTTTTATACACGATATCTAAATCTTTACCTTCACCAACATCTAGGCAACACGCAACTACATCGTAACCTTTGTCGATGAGCCATTGAACGGCGACACTTGTATCTAGTCCTCCTGAATATGCTAAAACAATTTTCTCTTTCATAAAATTCACCTCATTGTAGTTATCTGAATATTTCGTATGAACACATAATAGCAGACTTTTTATGAAAATAAAACCATTATTTTACATATTTATTCATTTATAGATGTGTGAGTGTTTGGTTTAGTTTCTTAAAATGCTGATATATCAATATTTAAAAGAGTGTTTGAATATATGTAATTTGTATAAAAAATGTTTATGTGATAATGGATGATTTTTAAAGTTAATTAAAAATTATGTGTGAAACGTCACATAAATATCAATTTTATTGCTTAAGTACAAACTTGTGAATTGAATCGCAAACGTAAACTTAGTAAAATTAAGTTATTAAATAAAACAGGAGGCTTTTATAGATGACTCATATTCAATTAGATTTTAGTAAAACTTTAGAATTTTTCGGTGAACACGAATTAAAACAACAACAAGAAATTGTAAAGTCAATTCACAAAACAATTCATGAAGGTACTGGTGCTGGAAGCGACTTCTTAGGCTGGGTTGATTTACCAGTTGATTACGATAAAGAAGAATTTTCAAGAATTGTTGAAGCATCAAAACGCATTAAAGAAAATTCTGATGTTTTAGTAGTCATCGGTATTGGTGGTTCATATTTAGGTGCACGTGCAGCAATCGAAATGTTAACGTCATCATTTAGAAACAGCAATGAATACCCTGAAATTGTATTTGTTGGTAATCACTTATCATCAACATACACTAAAGAATTAGTTGATTATTTATCAGATAAAGATTTCTCAGTTAACGTTATTTCTAAATCTGGTACAACAACAGAACCAGCAGTTGCATTTAGATTGTTCAAGCAATTAGTTGAAGAAAAATACGGTAAAGAAGAAGCGAAGAAACGTATTTTTGCAACGACAGATAAAGAAAAAGGTGCTTTAAAACAATTAGCTACAAATGAAGGCTATGAAACATTTATCGTACCTGATGATGTTGGTGGAAGATATTCTGTTTTAACAGCAGTAGGTTTATTACCAATAGCGACAGCTGGAATTAATATTGAAGCTATGATGATTGGTGCTGCAAAAGCACGTGAAGAATTATCTTCAGATAAATTAGAAGAAAATATTGCATATCAATATGCGACAATTCGAAACATTTTATACGCAAAAGGATATACAACAGAAATGTTGATCAATTATGAACCGTCTATGCAATACTTCAATGAATGGTGGAAACAATTATTTGGTGAATCTGAAGGTAAAGACTTCAAAGGTATTTATCCTTCAAGTGCCAATTACACAACTGACTTACATTCATTAGGTCAATATGTACAAGAAGGTCGTCGCTTCTTATTCGAAACTGTGGTCAAAGTAAATCATCCTAAGTATGATATTACAATTGAAAGCGACAGCGATGATTTAGATGGGTTAAATTATTTAGCAGGTAAAACAATTGACGATGTAAACACTAAAGCATTTGAAGGTACTTTATTAGCGCATACTGATGGTGGGGTTCCTAACATGGTAGTAAACATTCCACAATTGGATGAGGAAACTTTCGGTTACGTTGTATACTTCTTCGAATTAGCATGTGCTATGAGTGGATACCAATTAGGCGTGAATCCATTTAACCAACCAGGCGTAGAAGCGTATAAACAAAATATGTTCGCATTATTAGGTAAACCTGGATTTGAAGACTTGAAAAAAGAATTAGAAGAGCGTTTATAATTATATGAACAATACATTACCTCAATGATTAGTGATGTATAAAATGGTATATATTTCGAGCTGAGTATTAAGTTTATCGATAAAAATGAAAAGGCAATTTCTATTAGAGTTATTCAAATAGAAGTTGTCTTTTTTTATTATTAAAACCTTGTTTGGTATAGAATTGAGTTACATGTATTGAGTATTAAATGTGAAGTGTAAGTATAGAGCGTCAGTAAGATAATGTTACCGAGGTTGTCATTTTAGAAGTATCGGCAACCTCGCTTATATTTTTATGCAAAAACTATTTAACTAGCTAATGTGACAAGATGTTAAGAGAAAATTAAAGAAAAAATAACATCTGTCATACAACAATATTGTTATACTACTAGAGACTGATTTATTAACATGACTACATGTTAATGTTTCTTTACTTTGTAAATAACTTTATAATGAAAGAATAATTATCTTTAGCCAAAGAAAGGGATTGATGATTTGTCATTTCATCAAATAGAAGAATGGTTTGAGATATTTCGACAGTTTGGCTATTTACCAGGATTTATTTTGCTATATATTAGAGCGATTATCCCAGTATTTCCACTAGCACTTTATATTTTAATTAATATTAAAGTCTATGGTTCTATTTTAGGCATAATAATTAGTTGGCTTGGGTTAATTGCTGGAACATTCACGGTCTATTTAATATGTAAACGATTAGTAAACACTGAAAAGATGCAGCATATTAAACAAAGAACTGCTGTCCAACGGTTAATTAGTTTTATTGATCGACAAGGATTAATACCATTATTTATTTTACTTTGTTTCCCTTTTACACCAAATACATTAATTAATTTTGTAGCGAGTTTGTCCCATATTAGACCTAAATATTATTTTATTGTTTTAGCATCATCTAAATTAATTTCGACTATTATTTTAGGTTATTTAGGAAAAGAAATTACTACAATCTTTACCCACCCTTTACGAGGATTACTAATGTTAGCCATATTAGTTGTATTTTGGATTGTTGGCAAAAAGCTAGAACAGCATTTTATGGGTTCAAAAAAGGAGTGACAAGGTGAAAAAAGTTGTTAAATATTTGATTTCAGTTATACTTGCTATTATTATTGTACTGTTCATTCAAACATTTGTAATAGTGGGTCATGTCATTCCGAATAATGATATGTCACCAACCCTTGACAAAGGGGATCGTGTTATCGTAAATAAAATTAAAGTCACATTTAATCAATTAAATAATGGTGATATCATTACATATAGGCGTGGTAACACGATATATACAAGTCGAATAATTGCCAAACCTGGTCAATCGATGGCATTTCGTAATGGCCAATTATACCGTGATGATCGACCAGTAGATGCATCTTATGCCAAAAACAGAAAAATAAAAGACTTTAGTTTGCGCAATTTTAAAGAATTAGATGGTGATATTATTCCGCCAAATAATTTTGTTGTGTTAAATGATCAGGATCATAACAAACACGATTCTAGACAATTTGGTTTAATCGATAAAAAGGATATTATTGGTAATATTAGTTTACGATATTATCCTTTTTCAAAATGGACTGTTCAGTTCAAATCATAAAAAGAGGTGTCAAAATTGAAAAAAGAAATATTGGAATGGATTATTTCTATTGCAGTAGCCTTGGTTATTTTATTTATAGTTAGTAAATTCATCGCTACACCATATACGATTAAAGGTGAGTCGATGGATCCAACATTGAAAGATGGCGAACGTGTTGCTGTAAATATCATCGGATATAAAACTGGTGGCTTGGAAAAAGGTAATGTCATTGTTTTCCATGCAAATAAACAAGATGATTATGTAAAACGTGTCATCGGTGTTCCTGGCGATAAAGTTGAATATAAAAATGATACTTTATATGTCAATGGAAAAAAACAAGATGAACCTTATTTAAACTACAATTTAAAACATAAACAAGGTGATTATATAACTGGAACGTTCCAAGTGAAAAATTTACCAAATGCAAATCCTAAATCAAATGTTATTCCAAAAGGTAAGTATTTAGTTTTAGGAGATAATAGAGAAGTAAGTAAAGATAGTCGTGCATTTGGTCTTATTGACGAAGATCAAATCGTTGGTAAAGTTTCATTTAGATTCTGGCCATTCAGCGAATTTAAATATAATTTTAATCCTGAAAACACTAAAAATTAATACTGAGTAATTAAAACATCGTTTATCGGTTTCAAATCTGATAAACGATGTTTTATTTTTTGAGGAAAATTTTAAAATGAAATGCTCCACGTAACGAAACAATTAATAAATCAAACACAATCACTTTATGTTAAAATATGTGTCAAAGGAAGTGAGGGTTTGTCATGACATTACATGCTTATTTAGGAAGAGCTGGAACAGGTAAGTCTACGAAAATGTTATCTGAAATAAAACAAAAAATGAAACAAGATCCACTCGGAGATCCAATCATTTTAATTGCACCAACACAAAGTACATTTCAATTAGAACAAGCCTTTGTTAACGATTCAGAATTAAATGGTAGCCTAAGAACAGAAGTGCTGCATTTTGAGCGCTTAAGTCACCGTATTTTCCAAGAAGTTGGTAGTTATAGTGAACAAAAACTATCTAAAGCTGCAATGGAAATGATGATTTATAATATTGTTCAAGAACAGCAACAGCATTTAAAGTTATACCAATCACAAGCGAAATATTATGGGTTCAGTGAAAAATTAGCTGAACAAATTCAAGACTTTAAAAAATATGCAGTAACACCTGATCATTTAAATCAGTTTATAACTGACAATCATGTACAGACTCGAACGAAACATAAATTAGAAGATATTGCTTTAATATATCGTGATTTTGAGCAACGCATTCAAAATGAATTTATTACCGGTGAAGATGCATTGCAAAAATTTATTGATTGTATGTCAAAGTCGGAATGGCTTAAAAAGGCAGATATATACATTGATGGCTTTCATAACTTTTCAACAATTGAATATTTAATTATAAAAGGATTAATAGAGAACGCGAAAAGTGTAACCATTATATTGACAACGGACGGTAATCAAGATCAATTCAGTTTGTTTAGAAAGCCTTCAGAAGTATTGAGACATATTGAGGAAATTGCCAATGAATTAAATATTACAATAGATCGTCAATATTTTAATCAACAATATCGATTTACGAATCAAGATTTAAAACATCTTGAGCAGCAATTCGATGCACTACAAATTAATCAAGAGTCATGCGAAGGGCATATTGATATTTTAGAATCTGCCACAATGAGAGAAGAAATAAATGAAATTGCGAGGCGAATCATTGTAGATATACGAGATAAGCACTTAAGATATCAAGATATCGCTATTTTATATCGTGACGAAGCATATGCTTATTTATTTGAGTCAATTTTACCGCTTTATGATATTCCATTTAACATTGATACGAAGCGCTCGATGACGCACCATCCAGTTATGGAAATGATTCGTTCACTTATTGAAGTTATTCAATCAAATTGGCATGTTAATCCAATGTTACGCTTGCTTAAAACGGATATATTAACTTCTCAAATTAAAAATAGTGTTTACTTAGTAGATTTACTTGAAAATTTTGTATTGGAAAGAGGTATATATGGCAAGCGTTGGTTAGATGATGATTTATTTAATGTTGAACATTTTAGTAAAATGGGGCGAAAAGCACATAAATTGACAGAGGACGAACGTAACACATTTGAACAAGTTGTTAAATTGAAAAAAGATGTAATCGATAAAATTTTGCATTTTGAAAATCAAATGTCAAAAGCAAATACTGTAAGAACATTCGCAACTGCGTTTTATGAGAGTATGGAATATTTTGAATTACCAAATCAATTAATGACAGAGAGAGACGAGCTTGATTTGAATGGTAAGCATGAGAAGGCAGAAGAAATAGATCAAATTTGGAATGGCTTAATTCAAATCCTTGACGACTTAGTTCTAGTATTTGGAGATGAACCGATGTCTATGGAACGTTTTTTAGAAGTATTTGATATTGGTTTAGAACAATTAGAATTTGTTATGATACCGCAAACATTGGACCAAGTTAGTATTGGTACGATGGATTTGGCTAAAGTAGACAATAAACAACATGTTTATTTAGTAGGTATGAACGACGGTACCTTGCCACAGCCAGTAACTGCGTCAAGCTTGATTACAGATGAAGAAAAGAAATACTTTGAACAACAAGCAAATGTTGAGCTAAGTCCAACATCAGATATATTGCAAATGGATGAAGCTTTTGTTTGTTATATAGCTATGACAAGAGCGAGACAAGACGTAACATTTTCATATAGTTTAATGGGATCAAGTGGTGATGACAAAGAAATTAGTCCATTTTTAAAGCAAATTCAAAATTTATATCATCAACTTGAAATTACAAATATTCCACGTTATCACGAAGTAGCACCGTTATCACTTATGCAACATGTTAAGCAAACAAAAATTGCATTATTTGAAGCATTACGATCATGGTTAGATGATGAAATTGTCGCCGATAGTTGGTTAGATGCATACCAAGTGATTCGCGATAGTGATGATTTAAATCAAGGACTAGATTATTTAATGTCAGCATTAACTTTTGATAATGAAACTGTACAATTAGGCGAAACACTTTCAAAAGATTTATACGGTAAAGAAATCAATGCCAGTGTCTCCCGTTTTGAGGGCTACCAACAATGTCCATTTAAACATTATGCTTCGCATGGTTTGAAATTAAATGAACGAACAAAATATGAACTTCAAAACTTTGATTTAGGTGACATTTTCCACTCTGTTTTAAAATATATTTCTGAGCGCATCAACGGTGATTTTAAACAGCTAGATCTTAAAAAAATTAGACAATTAACGAATGAAGCATTGGAAGAAATTTTACCTAAAGTTCAGTTTAATTTGTTAAATTCTTCGGCATATTATCGTTATTTATCTCGACGCATAGGTGCAATTGTTGAAACAACGCTTAGTGCTTTAAAATATCAAGGCACATATTCTAAATTTATGCCAAAATATTTTGAAACGAGTTTTAGAAGGAAGCCAAGAGCAAACGATGAGTTAATAGCACAAACATTAACGACGTCACAAGGTATACCAATCAATATTAGAGGACAAATTGACCGTATCGATACGTATACAAAAGATGACACAAGTTTTGTTAATATTATTGACTATAAATCATCTGAGGGAAGTGCGACACTCGATTTAACGAAAGTATATTATGGAATGCAAATGCAAATGATGACATATATGGATATCGTTTTACAAAATAAACAGCGTCTTGGATTAACAGATATTGTGAAACCAGGGGGATTATTATATTTCCATGTACATGAACCTAGAATTAAATTTAAATCATGGGCAGATATTGATGAAGATAAATTAGAACAAGACTTAATTAAAAAGTTTAAGCTTAGTGGTTTAGTGAATGCAGACCAAGCTGTTATCGATGCATTAGATATTCGTTTAGAACCTAAATTTACATCAGATATAGTGCCGGTTGGTTTGAATAAAGATGGCTCGTTAAGTAAAAGGGGTAGTCAAGTAGCAGATGAAGAGACTATCTATAAATTTATCCAGCACAATAAAGAGAATTTTATAGAAACTGCTTCAAATATAATGGATGGGCATACTGAAGTTGCGCCTTTGAAATATAAACAAAAATTGCCATGTGCATTTTGTAGTTATCAATCGGTATGTCATGTTGATGGCATGATAGATAGTAAACGATACCGTTCAGTTGATGAAACGATAAATCCAATAGAAGCGATTCAAAATATAAACATTGATGATTTTGGGGGTGAGCAATAAATGACGATTCCAGAGAAGCCACAAGGTGTGATATGGACAGATGCTCAGTGGCAAAGCATATATGCTTCAGGACAAGATGTGCTTGTTGCAGCAGCCGCTGGATCAGGTAAAACTGCTGTATTAGTTGAACGAATTATACAAAAGATTTTACGCGATGGTATAGATGTTGATCGACTGTTAGTGGTAACTTTTACAAACTTAAGTGCACGTGAAATGAAACATCGTGTTGATCAACGTATTCAAGAGGCTTCAATTGCTGATCCTATGAACACGCATTTGAAAAATCAACGCATTAAAATTCATCAAGCGCAAATATCTACGTTACATAGTTTTTGTTTAAAATTAATTCAACAACATTATGATGTATTGAATATTGATCCGAATTTTAGAACTAGTAGCGAAGCGGAAAATATATTGCTGTTGGAACAAACAATTGATGAAGTAATTGAGCAACACTATGATATCCTTGACCCTGCATTTATAGAATTAACAGAACAGTTATCTTCGGATAGAAGCGATGATCAATTTCGTGCAATCATCAAGCAGTTGTATTTCTTTAGTATAGCGAACCCCAATCCTTCACAATGGTTAGACCAATTAGTACTTCCATATCAAGATGAAGCGCAACAAGAACAATTAATCCAATTATTAACAAATTTATCGAAAGTATTCTTAACAGCGGCAAATGACGCTTTAAATAAATCATATGACTTATTTAGTATGATGGATGGGGTTGAAAAGCACTTAGCAATCATAGAAGATGAGAGACGTTTAATGGCGCGTGTTCTTGAAGATGGAATTATTGATATATCTTTTTTAACGGGGCATGAATTCGGTGCGCGTTTACCTAATGTAACAGCGAAGATTAAAGAAGCGAATGAAATGATGGTAGATGCTTTAGAGGATGCTAAACTTCAATATAAAAAATACAAATCGTTAATTGATAAAGTTAAAAATGATTACTTTTCAAGAGAAGCTAATGATTTAAAAGAAGATATGCAACTATTGGCACCACGTGTAAAATATCTTGCGCGTATTGTTAAAGATGTGATGTCAGAATTTAACCGTAAAAAACGTAGTAAAAATATTTTAGACTTTTCTGATTATGAACATTTTGCATTACAAATTTTAACAAATGAAGATGGAACGCCATCAGAAATCGCAGAATCATATCGTCAACATTTTCATGAAATCTTAGTTGATGAATACCAAGATACAAATAGAGTTCAGGAGAAAATATTATCTTGTATTAAAATTGGAGATGAACAAAACGGTAATTTATTTATGGTGGGAGATGTTAAGCAATCCATTTATAAATTTAGACAAGCTGATCCAAGTCTATTTATTGAAAAATATCAGCGATTTACCTTAGATGGAGCAGGTAGTGGACGTCGAATTGATTTATCGCAAAATTTCCGCTCTAGAAAAGAAGTATTAGCAACAACAAACTATTTGTTCAAGCATATGATGGATGAACAGGTAGGCGAAGTGAATTATGATGCAGCAGCGCAATTATACTATGGTGCTCCATTTGATGAAACAAACTATCCAGTTAACTTAAAAGTATTAGTTGAAGCGAATCAAGAACATAGTGACTTAACTGGAAGTGAACAAGAAGCGCACTTTATTGTAGAACAAGTTAAAGATATTTTAGAGCATCAAAAGGTTTATGATATGAAATCTCAAAGTTATCGAAGTGCGACTTATAAAGATATCGTCATCTTAGAACGAAGTTTTGGACAAGCTAGAAATTTACAACAAGCTTTTAAAAATGAAGATATTCCATTTCATGTAAATAGTCGTGAAGGTTACTTTGAGCAAACTGAAGTACGATTAGTATTGTCGTTTTTAAGAGCGGTAGATAACCCATTACAAGATATTTATTTAGTAGGTTTAATGCGTTCCGTTATTTATCAATTTAAAGAAGATGAATTAGCACAAATTAGAATTTTAAGTCCCAATGATGATTATTTCTATCAATCGATAGTGAATTATATTAAGGATGAAGAAGCAGATACAGCCTTGGTTGAAAAATTAAAATTATTTTTAAAAGACATTAAGCGTTATCAGCAATATAGTCAAGATCATCCTGTATATCAGTTAATCGATCAATTTTATAACGATCATTATGTTATTCAATATTTTAGTGGATTAATTGGTGGTCGAGGACGTCGTGCTAATTTATATGGACTTTTTAATAAAGCAATTGAATTTGAAAATTCTAGTTTTAGAGGTTTGTATCAGTTTATTCGATTTATTGACGAACTCATCGATAGAGGTAAAGATTTTGGTGAGGAAAATGTTGTAGGTCCAAATGACAATGTTGTTCGAATGATGACTATTCATAGTAGTAAAGGTCTAGAATTTCCATTTGTTATTTATTCTGGACTTTCCAAAGATTTTAATAAACGTGATTTGAAACAACCAGTAATTTTAAATCAACAATATGGTCTTGGAATGGATTATTTTGATGTTGAAAAAGAAATGGCATATCCGTCATTAGCATCAGTTGCATATAAAGCAGTTGCCGAAAAAGAACTTGTGTCAGAAGAAATGCGTTTAATTTATGTAGCATTGACTCGTGCTAAAGAGCAGCTTTATTTAATTGGTAGAGTGAAAAATGACAAGTCTTTACAAGAGTTAGAGCAACTATCTATATCTGGTGAACATATTGCTGTAAATGAGCGACTAACATCTCCAAATCCGTTTCAACTTATATATGGTATTCTAGCGAAACATCAATCTACTTCACTTCCTGATGATTTAAAGTTTGAAAAAGATATTATGCAAGTTGAAGATAGTAGTCGACCAAATGTAAAAATTGCTGTTGAATATTTTGAAGACATATCTACTGAAGCGGTTTTAGAAAACGATGAATATCATTCTGTAAATCAGTTAAAAGAAATGACAAAAGGAAATGAAGACACTAAAGCTAAAATTAAATATCAGCTGTCTTATCAATATCCATATGAACAAGATACATTAAAGCCTTCAAAGCAATCTGTATCTGAATTAAAACGACAATTGGAAACAGAAGAAAGTGGAACAAGTTATGAACGAGTAAGGCAATATCGCATAGGCTTTTCTACATATGAACGTCCTAAATTTTTAAGTGAACAAGGTAAAAGAAAAGCAAATGAAATAGGAACTTTAATGCACACTGTAATGCAACATTTACCATTTAAAATGGAACGTTTATCAGAAGTTGAGTTGAATTTGTACATTGACGATTTAATCGATAAGCATATTATCGAACAAGATGCGAAAAAAGATATACGTGTGAATGAAATTATGTCATTTATTAATAGTGACTTGTATTTATCTATTGCTCAGGCTGATCAAGTATACAGAGAGTTACCATTTGTTGTTAATCAAGCATTAGTAGATCAATTGCCTCCGACAGATGAAGATGCATCTATTATTCAAGGAATGATTGACTTAATATTTGTTAAAAATGGTGTACATTACTTTGTAGACTATAAAACAGATGCATTTAATCGTCGCCGCGGTATGACAGATGAAGAAATTGGTGCACAACTGAAAAATAAATATAAAATCCAAATGAAATATTACCAAAATACATTGCAAACGATTTTAAATACAGATGTTAAAGGATATTTATATTTCTTTAAATTTGGAACTTTACAGCTATAATTTTTATTTTTAAAAACAATAAAAAATTTTTTGGATGATGTATAAAATCCTTTAGCTAGAACCATCTCAGGTCATTTTCAAAATTGTCTTACTCATTTATTTGTTATTTGATAACGAAAAAAGTTATAATGTGAATTAAGATAAAGATGAGGAGTTGAGAATGAATGAAATTCTTATCATTCAAGTATAATTACAGAACTTCATATGGCGTTAAAGTAAAACGCGAAGATGCTGTTTGGGATTTAACACTAGTATTTGCTGACTTTGCAGAAGGAGATTTTCATCCTAAAACATTGTTAGCTGGTTTACAACAAAATCATACTTTAGATTTTCAAGAACAAGTACGAAAAGCAGTTGTAGCAGCAGAAGATAGTGGCAGAGCTGAAGATTATAAAATTTCATTTAATGACATAGAGTTTTTACCACCAGTAACACCGCCAAATAACGTGATTGCTTTTGGAAGAAATTATAAAGATCATGCAAATGAATTAAACCATGAAGTAGAACGATTATATGTATTTACAAAAGCGGCATCATCATTAACAGGTGATAATGCGACAATTCCAAATCATAAAGATATTACAGATCAATTAGATTATGAAGGCGAATTAGGCATTGTAATTGGTAAGTCTGGTGAAAAGATTCCAAAAGCGCTTGCTTTAGACTATGTATATGGTTATACAATTATCAATGATATCACTGACCGTAAGGCACAAAATGAACAGGATCAAGCATTTTTATCAAAAAGTTTGACTGGTGGTTGTCCAATGGGTCCATATATTGTGACTAAAGATGAATTACCATTACCTGAAAATGTAAATATCGTTACTAAAGTGAACAATGAAATTCGTCAAGATGGTAATACAAGTGAAATGATTCTTAAAATTGATGAATTAATTGAAGAAATTTCAAAATATGTTGCATTACATCCAGGAGATATCATTGCGACTGGTACTCCAGCTGGCGTTGGTGCTGGTATGCAACCACCTAAATTTTTACAACCAGGTGACGAAGTTAAAGTAACTATCGATAACATCGGAACTTTAACAACATATATTGCTAAATAAATATATTTGAACAAAGCTAATCAGTCCTAATTAGGACTGGTTAGTTTTTTTATGGAGCATTTTGATTATTAAGAAAAGAAATAGAAGTTATAATAATTATGAATTACTTCGAATTATAAATGACTAATTAAGTTATTTGTTTTTAATCTCATACTTTTCTAAAAAGGTGTTAAAGATAATTGTTTATAATGTTACCAATTTGAGATGAAAGTGAAATACTTATATTAAGAAGTAGTTGATTATTTTACAGCAGATGCACAATATTCTAATAAGTAATAAAATACCATGTTCTTCCTCTCATATATAGAAGTGTGGTAAAATATGTATTTGTGTATGAACGAATAGTGATTAAATTATAAGAAAGTGGGTATTTATCCCACGAAACTATAATTTAATAACATAAATTATTAAAGTGGGGGGAATGAATATGTTACATTTACATATTTTAAGTTGGGTATTAGCAATCATTTTATTTATCGCTACATACTTAAATATTTCAAAAAATCAAGGTGGTACGCCATTTTTCAAACCATTGCACATGGTTTTACGCTTATTTATGCTTTTAACTTTAATCTCAGGATTTTGGGTATTAATTCAGTCATTTATGAGTGGCGGTGCAAACCATATGCTTTTAACATTAAAAATGCTATGTGGTGTTGCAGTCATCGGATTAATGGAAGTATCAATTGCTAAAAGAAAGAGACATGAGCAAAGTCACACAATGTTTTGGATCACAATTGGATTAATCGTTATTACTATGGCGTTAGGTATTATATTACCGTTAGGACCTCTTTCAAAAATGTTTGGCATTAGCTAAAAAATAAAGACATAAAATATTGGACTCAATTCAGCCTAATATTTTATGTCTTTTATTTTTACCGAAAAATGGACCGGCAAATGCCAGCCCAAATTATTTTAATTTTTAATGTTATGTTGAAATTTAAGAATATTTTATTTAGCTTTATAACCAATCATGTTGATTAAATCTTTAGGATGACTATATGGCGGTGCATAAGCCACTTCAAATTCAGTTAATTCATCAACAGTTAATTGATTCATCATTGCCATTGATAATACATCAATACGTTTATCGGCACCTTCTTTTCCAACTGCAGCAGCTCTTAAAATCTGACGATTTTCAGTGTCATAATATACCCTTAAGTGTAAAGGGGAATTTCCTGGGTAATAATTCGCGTGTGCACCTTGAGTGACTTCGACCATTTTATAGTTAAATTGCTTTAGTTCGTTTGGTTTAACGCCGACACTCGCAAATGTATAATCAAAGAATTTCACAATGTTATTGCCTAAGAAACCTTTGAATTCAATAGTGTCGTTTCCAGCAATTTGTTCGGCCACAATACTTGCAGCACGATGAGCGCCCCATGCAAGCGGTACATTAGCTGATAAATTAACATGACGATAACGTGATGTCGCAATATCACCTATTGCATAAATGTTTGGAACATTTGTTTCAAATTTATCGTTTACCGGTATGAAACCTTTTTGATCAAGTTCTATATTTGAACTTTCGATAAATTTTGAATTAGGGTGGGTGCCGACGCCTTCAATAATCATATCGTAGTGTTCAACTTTACCGGATTTAAATGTAATTTCGTTACCATTGATAGCTTCAATTTCTTCATTCAAGCGGTAAGGAATCTCACGTTTGTCTAATTCATCCAGAATAGGTTGATTCATATCTGAATCCATTAGTTTGTTTATTTTATCAGAGCGATGAATTAATGTAGGGTGTAAGCCACGTTCATAAAGATTCTCTAGAACTTCTAATGAAACATACCCAGCACCAACAACTAATACTTTATCTACTTGATTGGCTTTAATGAACTGATCAATAGCATCAGTATCTTCTA